>JBOFIL010000130.1:0-3890 GCA_051650165.1 Allobosea sp. | reverse complement strand
GCAAAAGCAGCTTCGATTTCGGCAAGGTGTGCCGGGGTGGCGGCTGATAACGATTTAGGCATTATGCTCTCCCGAAGACCGCGGCGTGTTGGCACAGGATGGTCGCATATGCAACTTTCGTCGATGGTTGCATGTCGGTCCGCCCCGCCAGATAGATGAGCATGAAAGAAGCGACAATGACACGACATACATCGGAGCGGGGTGCTGCCCCATCTGGGAAAGCAGCAGGGGAAATGCCCGCCCCGCAAGACCTCAACCCGCTCCCGTCAGCCTTGGCCCTGCCGGAGGGTGAGCTTTCACCTACCATGAAGGCCTATTTCGCCAAATGCGAGGAGAAGCTCGGCTTCGTGCCGCATGTTCTCAGCGCCTATGCCCATGACAATGCCAAGCTGGAAGCCTTCGCCGGCTTCTACAACGAGTTGATGCTGGCGCCCTCCGGCCTGTCCAAGCTGGAGCGCGAGATGATCGCGGTCGTCGTATCAAGCGTGAACCGCTGCTATTATTGCCTTACAGCCCATGGCGCGGCGGTGCGGCAGCTTTCGGGAGATGCCGTGCTGGGCGACATGCTGGTGATGAATTACCGCGCGGCGCATATCTCAAGCCGCCACCGTGCCATGCTCGATTTTGCCGTGAAGCTGACGGAAACGCCGCATCTGATCGAGGAAGAAGATCGCGCCATGCTGCGAAGCGTAGGCTTCAATGACAAGGACATCTGGGACATCGCTGCCGTGACCAGCTTCTACAACATGTCCAACCGCATGGCTTCGGCCACCGACATGCGCCCCAACCGCGTCTATCACGGGCAGGCGCGTGACATCTGAACCCCGGCGGGGTTTGTGCGGGTGTCGCCAAAAGAAAAAGCCGGCACTGTGGCCGGCAAAAAGCCCAACAAAGAAAAGGCCGGCTGCGAAGCCGGCCTGAAGGTGCAACACGAATGAAGTGGTCCGGTCCAGCCAGCCCGGGGGGCTGGGGGGCTGACGAGTCCGGGAAGGCCGGACCGGGCCGTCGTGTCGACAGGTGTGAGTTGACCCTTCGCACATGGCCGGCGAAGGGCGCGAAAGCGTCAAAATCATGGCAGTGATGACAGCTGCGTGAACGGTGGATGCGCCCATGGCTTGCCAGCCTCACCATCCGCGCGCATCATTTAAACTGATTTGGTGGGCAGCACCTGTGTCAGGGAGGCGGCATGAGCGAAGGCGAGATCGCAAAAGACCGGATCGCCACGCGTCCCGATGCCGGAACAGTGGTGGATTTCCGCCCGCCTCAGACGCCCGCGACGCCGACAACCACGACACCGCCGCAGGTCTCGTTCAACCGGCTTGAGCTTGGCGCGATCCTCAATGTCTATGGCCGCATGGTCGCCGCAGGCGAATGGCGCGATTATGCGATCGATTTCAATCGCGACAGCGCTGTGTTCAGCATCTATCGCCGCGCCTCTGAAATGCCGCTTTACCGCGTGGTGAAAACGCCGGCCTTGGCGCGCAAGCAGGGTGCTTATGCCGTGATTGCAAGCGCCGGCCAGGTGCTGAAGCGTGGGCAGGATCTGGCCCGCGTGCTCGCCATTTTCGACAAGCCTGTTCGGCTGGTGACCTGAACACGGATGATCTGGAAAGAGACATCTGCACAAACAAAAACCCCGGCAGTTGCCCGCCGGGGTTTTGTATTTCTGGGATGAAGCCCCGCGATTACTCGCGCTGGCCGAACAGGTTCAGCAGCATCTGGAACATGTTGACGAAGTTGAGGTAGAGCGAGAGCGCGCCGTTGATGGCGAGCTTCTGTGCCTCTTCCACGCCCATATCGGCATAGAGATACATTTCCTTCAGGCGCTGTGTATCCCAGGCGGTGAGGCCCGCGAAAACCAGCACGCCGATGGCGGAAATCACCAGCGTCATCATGCCCGACTGGAACCAGAGGTTCGCCAGAGAGGCGATCACGATGCCGATGAGGCCCATGATCAGGAACGTGCCCATGCCGGAGAGCGACTTCTTCGTGGTGTAACCGAACAGGCTCAGGCCCGCGAAGGCCGCTGCCGTGACGAAGAACATCTGGACGATGGAGCCGCCTGTGAACACCATCAGGATGGATGACATCGACAGGCCCATGACGCCGGCAAAGGCATAGAACATGGTGCGCGCTGAGGCCGCCGACATCTTGTCGATCCTGAACGTGAAGAACAGGATGAAGGCGAGCGGAGCCAGCATCACAACCCACTTGAGCGGGCTCACATAAAGCAGCTGGCCAAACGGTGTCAGCGTTCTCAAGCTGCCGCCGGCGAGCATGTTTGTGCCAAGCGCGACAAAGCCGGAGACGGCAAGGCCCGTGATCATGTGGTTGTAGACGCCGAGCATGAAGGAGCGCAGCCCCTGGTCGATCTCGGCCTGCGAACCGGCCCGAGCAACGCCTGCGTTCCAGACCGGAGCGTTAGGGTCGTATTGGGTCATGGACTTATGTCCTCGAAAAATTGTTTCACCCGACAGCGGACGCCACCGGGCCGGAGCACCTGCCCCGGTCGATGTGGAATATGCTGCGACAAGCCCAAACTTACAAGAGGCCGCGGGCAGCCAAGTGGCCTGCAAGTCAAAAAACCGATCTAGACAGCTCTGGCTGAACCAGAATCTAGCGATTTACCGTTGTTGAAATGTATATTGTCGAATTCTTCTTCAAAGATTTCGCAAATGCGAAGCCGGCTTCTGAGACAGAATGCGCCATGTGCCGGAAAGTCCGAACACAATCGCCACGATAACGGCTGCCAAAGCCACAAGCATCATCGCAAGTACATCCGGCGAGAAGGCCAGCCGCATCATGCGCGTGACCACGACATAACTCGCGCCCAGCCCGCAGATCAGGCCCACAACCGCAGAAGCGAGGCCAATTGCGCCATATTCAAGCGCATAGACCGCGACAAGTCGCGCCCGCGTCGCGCCCAAAGTCTTGAGGATGACTGCATCATAGAGCCGCGCACGCTGCCCCGCGGCAATGGCACCAGCAAGCACCAGCAAGCTTGCCACAATCGCGAGGCCCGATGCAGCACGAATGGCGAGTGCCAGCTTCTCGACCACATCATTCACGGCTTGAAGCGCATCGCGCACACGCACGGCAGTCACCGCCGGGAAGTCCTTCGCCAGACGGCGCAGCAGGGCGGCATCACGCGCCGGATCATCCAGCACGGGGAAGGTGGCGGTCGCGAGATTGGCAAAGGGCGCGCCGGCAAAGCTGTTGGGCGAGAAAACCATGACGAAATTGATGCCGAGATTGCGCCATTCCACCTTGCGCAGGTTTGCGATGCGCGCAGGTATGTTGCGCCCCAGCACGTTGACGACGATCTGGTCGCCCACCTTAAGGTCGAGCAGGCCGGCCAGCTCATGATCAAAGGAGAGCAAAGCCTCGCCGCGATGCTCGGCCGGCCACCAGCTGCCCTCGATGATCACCGAGCCTTCCGGCAATGTATTGGCGAAGGTGATGCCACGGTCGCCTTCAAGCACCCAGGCGGCATTGTCGGGTGCTTTGATCTGTTCGGCCGGCACGCCCTTGAGCGAAACGATGCGCCCACGCATCAGCGGCACGCGGCTCAGCTTGGCCGTGGGCACTTCTGACGCCATGAACCCCTCGACGCGCGCGACTTCCGCTGAGGGAATATCCAGAAAGAAGAAACTGGGCGCGCGCTCTGGCAAGCCTTGCTTGAGCTGGCGAGAGAGGCTGGAGTCGATACCGGAGAGCGCCGTCAGCAACGCTACCCCCAGCCCTAGCGAGAGCACCAGGGCCGGCGTCAACGCGCCGGGGCGCGTGATGTTGGCGAGTGCCAGCCTTGGCAATGTTGCGACTGGCCTTGGCATGGCGCGCGCCAGCCACATCAGCCCGGAGGCGAGCAGGCGCAGCACGAAAAACACTAC
>JBOFIL010000129.1:0-4387 GCA_051650165.1 Allobosea sp. | reverse complement strand
CAGCGTGAAGGCCGGCCCGACCAGGCGTGGGCCGCCGGAGCGGATCGGTTTAGCCCCGCGCACCCATGTGTTGCGCAGGCCCTTTTTGAGCAGGATGGTGGTGAGGGTGGCGGTGGTGATGCGTGCGAGCGCGTCACGTGTTGCTGTGTCGAGTGCCAAGGCGTTTCCCCTGATGTGGTTCTTGTTAGATTGTTAGGCCATGCATAGCGGCGCAAGGCTCTCGCTTCCAGTCTGGTCACGCGTGGCAGATATGCGGGTTTGCATTGCCCGCTCTCTTGCTTGTTCTAGGCCATGCCCAGCCCTAGATGCAGTCATAACGAGAAGACCGGCTGGGGAGACAGATGACAACCGACATCGAGATCGCGCGCGCGGCGGCCAAGCGCCCCATGCCGGAAGTGGCTGCCAGGCTTGGCATTCCGCCAGAGGCGCTGATCCCCCATGGCCATGACAAGGCCAAGATCGAGGCTGGTTTCATTGCCGGGCTTCAGGGCAGGGCCGATGGCAAGCTGATACTCGTCACCGCCATCAACCCGACGCCAGCAGGCGAGGGAAAGACCACGACAACCATCGGACTCGGCGATGGGCTGAACCGCATCGGGCGCAAGGCCGCCATCTGTTTGCGCGAACCCTCGCTTGGGCCGTGCTTCGGCGTGAAGGGCGGCGCGACCGGCGGAGGCCATGCGCAGGTGGTGCCGATGGAGGCCATCAACCTGCATTTCACCGGCGATTTTCACGCCATCACCACCGCGCACAATTTGCTCGCCGCCATGGTCGATAACCACATCCATTGGGGCAATGCGCTGGGTTTTGACACGCGCCGCGTGAGCTGGCGGCGCGTGATGGACATGAACGACCGCGCGCTTCGCCAGATCGTCGCGCCTCTCGGCGGGCCATCGAACGGAACGCCGCGCGAGACCGGCTTTGACATCACGGTTGCCTCGGAGGTGATGGCGATCCTGTGCCTCGCGAGAGACGCCGATGATCTGACCGCGCGGCTGGGGCGCATCATTGTGGGCTACCGCGCCGACAAGACCGCGATCACGGCGCGCGATCTCAAGGCGGATGGCGCGATGGCGGTGCTGTTGAAGGATGCGGGCCAGCCCAATCTTGTGCAGACGCTGGAGAACAACCCGGCGCTGATCCATGGCGGGCCCTTCGCCAACATCGCGCATGGCTGCAATTCAGTCATTGCCACCAAGGCCGCGCTGAAACTCGCTGATTATGTCGTGACCGAAGCTGGCTTCGGCGCAGACCTTGGCGCGGAGAAATTCTTCAACATCAAATGCCGCCAAGCGGGGCTGAACCCGTCCGTTGTTGTGCTTGTTGCGACCGTGCGTGCGCTGAAGATGAATGGTGGCTTGCCCAAGACCGAGTTGTCAGCCGAAAATCTTGCCGCGCTGAAAGCCGGCGCGGTCAATCTGGAACGGCACATCGAAAATTTGCGCGGGTTTGGCGTGCCGGTGGTGGTGGCGATCAACCATTTCACATCTGATACAGACGCCGAGACGGCGCTGATCGAAGAGATTGCTGCGCGCCACGGCGTCAAGGCCTTCTCGTGCAAGCATTGGGCAGAAGGCTCGGCAGGGCTTGTCCCACTGGCCGAAGAGGTCGCCCGGCTGGCTGATGCAGGCACTGCACAATTCGATCTGCTCTACCCCGACGCCATGCCGCTGGCGCAGAAGATCGAAACGGTGGCCAAGCGCATCTACCGCGCCGGTTCTGTTGCCATAGCGCCGGCAGCGCTCGCGCAGCTCAAGAGCTTTGAGGCGATGGGACAAGGCCATTTACCCGTGTGCATGGCCAAGACGCAGACATCCTTCTCGGCGGATCCTGCATTGCTCGGCGCGCCCACTGGTCATGTGCTGCCTGTGCGCGAGGTGCGGCTGGCGGCGGGGGCAGGCTTCGTCGTGGCGATCTGCGGCGATCTCATGACCATGCCGGGCCTGCCGCGCGTGCCAGCAGCGGAGCGCATTCATCTGGATGATGAGGGGCGTATCGAGGGGTTGTTTTGAGAGGCATGCCTTGAACAACGATCCGATTTCGCATCTGCGCACCTTGATGGCGGAAGCGCGCGCCATCGTGCCATTCACAGGCGCTGGCATCTCGACTGAGTCAGGTGTGCCGGATTTCCGAACGCCGGGCAGCCCATGGATGCAGAACAAGCCGATCCCGTTTCAGGCATTCATCGCGAGCGCCGAGGTGAGGCGTGAAGCCTGGGAGCGCAAGTTCCGGATGGACAGGCATATGCTCGGCGTCCAGCCCAATTCCGGGCATATGGCATTGGCGCGGCTGGTGGCTGAAGGGCGTGTGCCCGGCATCGTCACGCAGAACATCGATGGCCTGCATCAGGCCTCTGGCGTGCCGCCAGACATGGTCATCGAGCTGCATGGCAATGGCACCTATGCCACCTGTCTTGATTGCGGCGCACGGCATGAATTGACAGAGATCGAGGCGTACTTCGATGCTCATGGCCATGCGCCGCCATGCCGGGAGTGCCGTGGCCTCATCAAATCCGCCACAATCTCTTTTGGCCAGCCCATGCCGCAGGCGCAAATGGCGCGCGCACAAGCCCTCATGGAGGCATGCGACCTGTGCCTTGGGCTGGGCTCCTCGCTGGTGGTCTTCCCGGCGGCGGCATTGCCAGTCGCAGCCAAGCGTCGCGGCGCCAAGCTCGCCATCATCAACCGAGAGCCCACTGATCTTGATGAGATCGCCGATTGTGTTGTGCGTGGAAGCATTGGCGAGGTGTTGGCAGAGGCGCTGAGAATGCCAACGAGCGATCGCGATCGATCATCATAGGTTGCAAAGCCTGCGTATATTGACGGATATGAGCGTAAAATCAGCGGGACAAGTCATAGTTTCGCCCTTGACCCCCTTTTGCTGAGGCCGCGCGGTGCTAGTCTCCGATTAACGAATCAAGTTGCGGCGTTGAGGGGCACATGTCCAATACGGGGGACGATGACGTAAACGCTCAGGCTTCAGGCCTCGGAGCGACGCGCCTCGATCAGGCGGGCACTGGCCAACCTGTCATCCTGCGCCAGCCAACGCTGATCCCGCTGGATCAGCCTGTGCCACACGAGGTGGTTGGGCGCATCAAGTGGTTTGATGTGGCCAAGGGGTTTGGCTTTGTCGTGCCAGATGATGGCAGCGCCGATATTCTCCTGCATGTCACAGTGCTCAAGCGCGATGGTTACACGGCCATATCGGAAGGCGCGCGCATCGTGCTTGAGGCTGTGCATCGCCCGCGCGGGCTGCAGGCGTTGCGCGTTGTCTCGCTTGATAACTCCGTGGCAATTCATCCTGCCGAGCTGCCACCCGCCCGCACAAATGTGCAGGTGGCCCCCACCAGCGGCATGGAGCGCATGGTGGTGAAATGGTTCAACCGTCTGCGCGGCTTCGGCTTCGTCACGGCAGGTGAGGGCCAGCCAGACATCTTCGTGCACATGGAAACCCTGCGCCGCTATGGCATCGCCGAGCTTGTGCCTGGCACCTATGTGCATGTGCGCTATGGGCCCGGCCCCAAGGGCTTGATGGCAGCGGAAATCCGCCTCGAGGATTCCGATATGCCTGCGGCACACTAGAGCTTATCCAGCCGAAGCTGAACATGCTTGCCTGCCCCGCCTCGGCGGGGCATGTTTTTTGGCGAGCACGCTTGGTGTGTTCTGTTGCACAGCAGGGAGTGCATTGTCTTGTCAGAGTTCTGGTCACGCATGATGCGCTGCTTGGCAATGGTTGCCTCATTGGCTGGCGCGACTTCGGCCCAAACTGCCCATGCGCAAACGCTTGAGCCCCTCACGATCGTCACATCCACTGGCCGGCATGCTTTCCAGGTCGAGGTGATGCGCACACCGGAAGGGCGCTCAAAAGGGCTGATGCACAGGCAGTTCATGCCAGCGGATCGTGGCATGCTGTTCGATTTTGGCCGGGTCGAACCTGTCGCGATGTGGATGCAGAACACCTATATCTCGCTCGACATGTTCTTTGTCGCGGCGGATGGGCGCATCGTTCGCATCACCGAGCGCACTGAGCCTCTCTCGACCCGCACGCTGCCCTCGGGCGAGCCGGTTCTCAGCGTGCTGGAGCTGAATGGCGGCGCAGCTGCGAAGATTGGCGCAAAAATTGGCGATGTGATCGAACATCCATTGTTTAAACGCTAATCGCACGTGGTGGCTTGCGGCACAGGTGCGGCGCATGATAGCGGAGAGCCGCACGCGAAGTGTCGGGGTGTAGCGCAGCCCGGTAGCGCATCTGGTTTGGGACCAGAGGGTCGTAGGTTCGAATCCTATCGCCCCGACCATCGCGTGGGGATTGACTGAGAACAACCGCAAGGCATCGGGATATTCCATGACAGCCCGCATCTACCGCCCAGCCAAGACTGCCATGCAAT
>JBOFIL010000128.1:0-1232 GCA_051650165.1 Allobosea sp. | reverse complement strand
ATCCGATGGGGCCATTGCAGCTCGCCGATTTCATCGGGCTCGACACCTGCCTCTCGGTGATGCAGGTGCTGCATGAGGGGCTGGCGGACTCGAAATATCGCCCCTGTCCGCTGCTGGTGAAATATGTCGAGGCGGGCTGGCTCGGCCGCAAGACGCAACGCGGCTTCTATGACTACCGCGGCGAGAAGCCGGTGCCGACGCGCTAACGCCTGCGCTGACGCAAACCCGCGTCACAAGCTTCACAAGCACGTCATATCCTGCTTACACTAAGAGTGCTGGCGGGATTCGTTTCCGTCCCGCCACCCTTCAATGGGAGGCGCCGCTGCTGTGACGATCCATGTTCGGCCTACGGTTTCGCCGGAAGCTTGCCCGGCGCTCGTGCTCAATGCCGATTATCGGCCCTTGAGCTATTACCCCCTGTCGCTCTGGGGCTGGCAGGATACGATCAAGGCGGTCTTCATGGACCGCGTCAACATCGTCTCCGAATATGACCGCACGGTGCATTCTCCCAGCTTCATCATGCGGCTGCCCTCGGTGGTGTCGCTCAAGACCTATGTGAAGCCAACGCGTCATCCCGCCTTTACGCGGTTCAACGTCTTCCTGCGTGATCGCTTCACCTGCCAATATTGCAATGCGCGCGATGACCTGACCTTCGATCACGTCGTGCCCCGTTCAAAAGGGGGGCTCACCACCTGGGAGAATGTCGTCGCGGCCTGCTCGCCCTGTAATTTGCGCAAGGGCGACAAGATGCCGGTTGATGCCGACATGCACCCCTTCCAGAAGCCCTATGCGCCGACGCTGGCGGACCTGCACCGCGCCGGCAAGCACTTCCCACCGAACTACCTGCACGAGAGCTGGATGGATTATCTCTATTGGGATAGCGAGCTGGAGCCTTGAGATATTCGATTTGCCGCTTGTTACAAAAACGGCCCGGCATTTGCCGGGCCTTTTTCTTGAGCTGTATCTTATCACCGAGTGGTGATCATTCTGCTGGCATTGGCGCGAGGCCACCCGCTGCCGGGCGAGCCGGCGGTTGTTCCTTGTTCTGCCTTGCGCGGGCAACAACCATCTGCCGGTTGACAGATTTGCGCTCCGCGTCGATGCGGCGGATCAGAAACTCGGCGCGCTCGACACTGCCCAGCAGCGCCAGAATGGTGCCGCGTTCGGCCGCACCAGCATTGGGGCCAAGCGCCAATATGCGCGCCCTCAGCTCCTCCACTTCCTGATGCGTG
>JBOFIL010000127.1:0-4084 GCA_051650165.1 Allobosea sp. | reverse complement strand
TGTTTCAGAATGTCTCAGGCGTTCTTCGTGTCGTGGTCATCGCTGGTCAGCGCTCCAGCCTGCTGCGCCACTAGTCCCGCCCCCGCATCCGGCGGCAAACGCCACGCAAATATGCCTGAGATCGCTGCCAGAAGGCCTGCCGCAACAAAGGCCATGGTAAAATCACTGCCCTGAAGCGCGCCGCCATGACGCGCGACGGAGAGTTCGAGAATGCCGGCGGCAAAGGCGATGCCCAAGGCTTGCGAGACATTCTGGGCTGTTGAGGCAAGGCTGGTGGCCTTGCTCATGCGCTCGCTCGGCACCTCGGCAAAGCTGAGTGTGTTCAGCGCCGTAAATTGCAGCGAACGGGAGAACCCGCCGGCAACCAGCAAGCCGACAATCACCCACCATGCCGTTACGGGGCTGAACCAGCCGCAAACGGCCACGAGAACGCCGGCGATGATGGCATTGATGCTGACCACCTTGCGATAGCCAAAGCGCCTGAGCGCACGTGCCGCCAGCATCTTCATGCTGATGGCACCAATGGCTGTGGTGAAGGTGATGAGGCCCGATTGCAGCGCATCGAGCCCGAAGGCGAGCTGGAAGAGCAAGGGCAGCAGGAACGGCGTTGCCCCGACGCCGATCCGGAACAAGGTGCCGCCAGTCACCCCTGCATGGAATGTCGGAACACGCATGAGCGAGAAATCGATCAGCGGAGCCGGGTGGCGGCGTGCGTGCAGCCAATAGGCGAGGGCCGATGCTGCGCCGAACGCCAAGAGGGCAAAGGCGACCGGCGTCGAGACCAGATGGCGCCCAAAGCTCGCCAGCCCACCCATCAGGCCAATGGCAGCAAGCGAGGTCAGCAGGAAGCCGAACAGGTCCAACGATGCGCGCTCAGCCGGAATTTCATCATCGAAATACCGCCATGCGAACCCTATCCCGATCAGGCCGATGGGAATGTTGATCGCGAAGATCAGCCGCCAATCGGCGTATGTGGTCAGCAAACCGGCAATCGGCGGGCCGATCAGGGGGCCGATCAGAGCCGGAATGGTGAGATAGGCCATCGCATCAATCAGCTGATGGCGCGGCACATTGCGCAGGATGATCAGCCGCCCCACCGGCACCATCATCGCCCCGCCAACCCCCTGCAGGAAGCGCGAAGCCACGAACCCGGCAAGGCTGGTGTTCAACGTGGAGGCAAGTGAGCCCAGCATGAACAGCAGCATGGCGCACACAAAAGTCCGCCGTGCTCCCACGCGGTCCGCGATCCAGCCGCTGATCGGGATGAAGATCGCCAAGGCGATCAGATACGCGGTTAGCGCCAGTTTCAGCGCGAGCGGATCGACATTGAGATCCGCCGCGATAGTGGGCAATGCGGTCGCAACCATGGCCGAATCGGCGTTCTCGATGAAGAGTGCGCTGGCAACCATCGAGGGGACAAGGCGTGTGCGGTTCATGCTGGCAATGAACTGTCAGCTATTCCCAGCTTCTGGAAGTGCATTTTGTGGAGGGCAGCAATGCATCTGGACCAGATGTGATATTCTGTTTTAACCTTCCCTCTAGCGGACCCTGTTCAGCCATGATAACCCGCGACGCCATCCTAGCAGTGCGGCGCTGATCATCATGCGCCGTCGCTCCCAGAACGACAGGACGGCATCATGATCAACGGCGATAGTGCGGCGGCAGGGGCTTTTTCGGAGCGCCTGCGCGAGGGGCTCACCTTCGATGATGTGCTGCTGGAGCCGGGTGCATCCGAGGTCATGCCCTCCGATGTGAATGTCGCGACACGCCTGACCCGCAACATCGCGCTCAACATCCCCGTTGTGTCCTCGGCGATGGACACCGTCACCGAGTCGCGCATGGCGATTGCGATGGCGCAGGCCGGCGGGCTTGGTGTGATTCATCGAAATCTCGACATCGATGCGCAGGCCCATGAGGTCCGGCTCGTCAAGAAATACGAATCCGGCATCGTGCTGAACCCGATCACCGTCTTCCCGGATGAAACACTCTCGGATGCGCTCGCCGTGATGAAGCGCAACAGCATTTCCGGCATTCCGGTGGTCGAGCGCGGGCCGCAGGGTGCAAAGGGCAAGCTGGTTGGCATTTTGACCAACCGCGATGTGCGCTTTGCCTCCAACCCGGACCAGCCAGTCTCGGAGCTGATGACCAAGGATCGCCTGATCACGGTGCGTGAAGGCGTGACGCAGGATGAGGCCAAGCGCTTGCTGCACCAGTTCCGTATCGAGAAGCTGTTGGTAGTGGATGATCATTTCCGCTGCATCGGCCTTGTCACGGTCAAGGACATCGAGAAGCAGGTCGCGCATCCCAATGCGGCCAAGGATTCGCAAGGGCGGCTTCTGGTCGCCGCAGCCACCACGACGGGCGATCAGGGCTTCGAGCGCTCGCAGGCGCTCATCGATGCCGGCGTCGACATCATCGTGGTCGATACCGCCCATGGCCATTCCGCCAAGGTGCTGGAAGCCGTCACGCGGGTAAAGAAGCTATCCAATGCTGTGCAGGTACTGGCGGGCAATGTCGCCACCGCTGATGGCGCGAAAGCGCTGATCGATGCCGGCGCAGATGCCGTGAAGGTCGGCATCGGGCCGGGCTCCATCTGCACCACGCGCATCGTCGCGGGCGTCGGCGTCCCGCAGCTCACGGCCATCATGGATGCGGTGCGTGCCGCTTCCGAGGCCGGCGTGCCTGTCATTGCCGATGGCGGCATCAAGTTTTCGGGCGATCTCGCCAAGGCGCTTGCGGCAGGGGCCTCGGCCTGCATGATTGGCTCGCTGCTCGCCGGAACGGATGAAGCGCCGGGCGAGGTGTTCCTGTGGCAGGGGCGCTCATACAAATCCTATCGCGGCATGGGCTCGGTTGGCGCGATGGCGCGCGGCTCGGCGGACCGGTACTTCCAGCAGGACATCAAGGACTCGCTGAAGCTCGTGCCGGAAGGCGTCGAGGGGCAGGTGGCCTATAAGGGCCCGGCGGGAAGCGTGCTGCATCAGCTTGTTGGTGGCTTGCGTGCTGCCATGGGTTATGTCGGTGGCGCCGATCTGCTCGATTATCAGCGCAAGGCGCGCTTCATTCGCATAACCAGCGCTGGCTTGCGCGAGAGCCATGTGCATGATGTGACAGTTGTGCGCGAAAGCCCCAACTATCCAACGCGTGGCTGAAGGCTGATCCGATGAAACTCATCTACCCCGCACTGGCGCAGATTTTCTGGACGCTGGTGGTGCTTGTTATCATGTTCCGGGCGCGTCAGGAGGCCTTCAAGGCCGGCACGCGCATCAAGGAAATTGCTGTCAGCAGCGATGCCTGGCCCGACAAGGCGAAGCTCGCGCAAAACAATTTTGCCAACCAGTTCGAAACGCCGGTGCTGTTCTATGCGCTGGTGATGTTCGCGATCCAGGCCGGCGCGACAGGCTGGGTGATGCAGAGCCTTGCCTGGGTCTATGTCGCGACACGCATTGCGCATACGCTGATCCATACCGGCGCGAACAATGTGAAGCGGCGTGCGCTGATTTTCAGCATCGGGCTTATCGCGCTGTTGGCGATGTTGATCGGCGTTGTGATCGCGATCAACTGAGGAGATTGCGGCTTATTCTGCCGCTTGCATGGGGGCTGCATTGGCCTGGCAATGGGCTTTGCGCCGGTCCATATCGGCCACCATGGCGCGGATCATGCCGCTTGCTGTCTTCTCGAACATGAAGGGCAGCAGGGCATGGACAAGCGCACAGAAGCTCGCCGCGAACAGCCAGCCGGAGTATTTCAGCGCAACGCCAAAATGCTGCCAGTAGCTCTCGCCAACAGCGGCTGGGTGGGCAGTGAACGCGTCGCGCAGTGAAGATTGGCTCATGTCATCCCCCTTGATCCGATGACATAGTAGACCGCGATTCAGGCGAGACAGCATCCCGAAATATATGGGCTTTAATATAAAAACAGATATATAATTCTGTGAAATTTCTATTATGACGGAAAATATCCCATGATGCTCGATGATCGCGATCTGGCCATCCTGAGGGAGGTGCAGCAAGATGCCTCACTCAGCATCGATGAATTGGCCGAGCGTGTGCATCTGTCGCGCAATGCCTGCTGGCGTCGGATG
>JBOFIL010000126.1:0-11931 GCA_051650165.1 Allobosea sp. | reverse complement strand
ATAGGTATTGTTGCCACCCGCATCCGTCGGGTTCTCGAAGTCCGGGGCAGAAACGAACTCAAGCGCACCTGTGGTGCTGTTGATCGTGAACTTGGCAAAATCTGCGCCACCCGTGATCGAGTAGGTGATGGTTGGCGCAACGTCCTGATCAGTCGCCGTGATGGTGGTCACAGCCGTGGTGTTTTCCACGATGCCGATGGTGGCCGTCAGCCCGCCGCCATTGCTGGTGATGTCAGGCGCGTCATTGGCATCGGTGATGGTGATGGCGATGTCCTGCTCGTCAACACCGCCAAGCCCGTCACTGATCTGCACACGCACATCATAGACATTATTGCCGCCGGCATCCGCCGCGTTCTCGAAATCGCGCCCAGAGGCAAAGCTCAATGCGCCTGTTGTCGAATTGATCGTGAACAGGGCGGAGTCTGCGCCTCCGACAATCGAATAGCCGAATGTCGTGCTGGCGTCAGGATCGGTGCCAGTGACGCTGGTCACGCTGGTGCTGTTTTCAGCCATCGAGATGGTTGCGCTGACACCGCCGCCATTCGAGGTGATGGTTGGCGCCTAGTTCTGGTTCGTGACAGTGACCGCAATCGACTGGCTGTCGATGACGGTGCCGTCCGTGACCTCGACAACCACATCATAGATGTTATTGCCGCCAACATCCGATGGCGCTTCGAAATTGGGGGCAGCAATGAACTGCAACACGCCTGTGGAGGTGTTGATGGTGAATTTGGCAGCATCCGCGCCGCCTGCAATCGAATAGGTCAGGGTTGCCCCGGCATCGGGATCGCTTGCAACGACTGTCGTGACAGCGACACCATTCTCGGTCGCGTTGACGCTGGCGGTCGTGCCGCCACCATCGGATGTTATGACCGGGGCATCATTCTGGTTGCCGACGGTGACAGAGAGTGTCTGGCTGTCGACACCGCCAAGGCCATCGCTGGCAGTGACAACCAACTCGTAGACATTGTCACCATTCGAGTCCGTTGGCGTCTCGAAATTCGGCGGCGCTGCGAAGCTGATCACGCCAGTGGTGGGGTTGATCGTGAACTGGGCTGCATCAAGGCCGCCAGTGATTGCATAGGTGATGCTTGCAGCTGCATCCTGATCGCTGGCTGCAACCGTGGTGACAGCCGTGTTGCCTTCAGACACAGCCTTGGCAGCACTGATGCCACCCCCATCCGAGGTGATGACAGGTGCATCATTGGCATCCGTCAGGGTCACCGAGATGGTCTGGCTGTCATTGCCGCCCTGCCCGTCCAATGCCTGCACCACGACATCATAGATGCCGTTGGCATCAGCATCATCGGGTGCCTCGAAATCCTGTGTGGAATTGAGGAAGCGCAATTCACCGGTCAAAAGGTTGATCACGAACTTCGACGCATCAGCCCCGCCAACTATGGCATAGGTAATGGTCGTGACCGCATCGATGTCTGTTGCAGCCACCGTCGTGATCGTGGCGGTGCTGTTCTCGGCCATGGTGAGGGCAGCGGTGTTGCCTCCGCCATTCGAGGTGATCACTGGGGGATCATTGGCATCATTGACCGTGATGCTGATCGATTGCGTATCGAACAGGACGCCATCCGAGGCGCGCACCGTAACTTGATAAATGTTGTTGCCATCGGAATCCGTTGGCGTCTCGAAATTTGGCGGTGTGATGAAGGTGAGCGCACCAGTGGCAGGGTTGATGGTGAAGAGGGCCGCATCGACACCACCGACGATCGAATAGGTCACGGTGTCCGCCACATCGGGATCGGCAGCAGTCACAGTGGTGACCAGCGCGATGTTTTCCGCAACCGTGGTCACCGCAGATGTGCCGCCGCCATTCGAGGTGATGACCGGCGCATCCGAGCCATCCGTCACGTTGACGACGAATGATTTCTCATAAGTCAGCCCGCCCTGATCCGTCACACGCACAATCACCACATGCTGCGCGCTGGTCTCGAAATCGATCAGATTGCCCTGATTGACTGAGATGGTGCCCGTTGTGGCATTGATCGCGAACCGGCCACCCGCATTGCCGCCAGATGAGAAAGCAAAGCTGTGCGAGCCGCCGGCATCAGGGTCGACTGCTGTAACTGTGCCAACAACCGTGCCATTGGCGACATTCTCGGCGACTGTGCTGTTGGCAAGATTGGCTGCGATCGGCGCTTCATTGACGTTCAGCACGCTGACGCTGACCGATTGCAGGTCGGTCTTCGAGCCGTCCGAAACCGCGACCACAACCTTGTAGTTGTTGCTGCCCTGGCCCGAGTCCGGGGTTTCGAAATCGGGTTTGTTGACGAAATACAGCTGGCCCGTCTTACTGTTGATCGCGAATTTGTCGCTATCCTGCCCGTCGACAACGCTGAAGCTCAGCTTTGAGGGCGTTTCGGCATCAGTCGCGGTCATGCGCACGACTGATGTGCTGTTCTCGAACATGGCAAGGCTTGCCAAGTCCCCGCCGCCAGAGGAGGTGATGACCGGCGCTGTGGGATTGTCTAGCTGTGTATCGGAAGTCTTGGCCGGCTGGTCTTTTTGCAGCTGGCTGGCCAGGCTCGCCGTCTTTTCTGTCGAGGCGGTGAGCGATCCTTCGCTTTTCAGGCTCGATCCCTGGATTTCCTCAAGATTGACGCGCTTGGCAAAGCGCGCATTGCTCTCCTGGAGTGCATCACCCTGGCCGATACCTTCGACCGTGGGGAGGGGCCGCGGGCTTGGGGCTGCTGTGTTCGTGAAGCTCTGCGCCACAGGCATCTGCACCACGGGCGGCGCATTCGGTGTTTCCGGCGGTTTTTCCGGCTGCCGGGTGTTGTCGGAGATGGCAAGCTGCGGCAGCTGATCAGCCAGGCGCACATCACCCGCGGCGGCAATCACGGTTTGCGGGTCAATGGCCAGATTGCTGAAGGTGAGCCTTGGCGGCTCGGCCATGATCATCTGCATCATGAAGGCCGGCATGATGACCCGCCCGCCATCGGGGAACATCAGCACCACATCGACATCGAGGATGACAACCTTGGCGTCGTTCAGGCCGAAGCCGAATTTGATCGTCTTGTAGCCAGAGGGGTCGATGATCTTTGCAGCACCCGCCGCCGGACGATCGATGACGAGCAGATCAACATCAACGTTGGTCGGACCGCCATTGGGGCGAGCTGCCATGCGTTCGCGGGCTTCTGCCTCGCTGCGCTCATTTTGTTCGGTCATCTGCCGCCCCGGTACACACGCAACTCACCCGCTCGCTGCCTCGCACAAACGTAAGCACAGCAAACCACTCAAGATTATGCGGGAATTCCCTTAAACACGGCCTAACTTGCCCGCATTGATTTCCGCGGCGCACTCAGCCCGCAATTAACCTCGTTGCAGGCTGTGCGCAGGCGTCTTGTTCAGGAGCGGCGTGGAACCGTGCCGGCAAGCGTGCTGGTGAGTTCGCCCATGGCGCGCAGCACATCAAAGGCGGCGCGGCGGCCCTCATAGCGGCTTTCGATCTGGCTGCGACGCGCGGTATAATAGGACATCTGGCCATCAAGCAGCTCGAAGATGGTGCGTTTTCCGCCCTTGAATTGCTCCATGTAGAGCTCGCGCACCCGCTCGGCAGAGGCCACGCCCTCGGAGACAAGCTTGCCCTTGCGCCTGGCCGATTCGATGGCACGGTACGCCTGCCGGATGTCGGCCTCCATCTGCTCGCGCTCATTGGTGTAGGTCATCTCGCTGCCCTCGATGCGGGCGTTGATCTGCTCACGCGTGGCATTGCTGAGGCCGCCATCCATGAACCGGTAGCGCATCGAGAGCATGGCCCGGCCCTCGATCTGCGTGCGGGCCGAACTCTGGCCGAAATCGACATCACGGCTGCGGAAATTCTTCGTCTCGCCATCAATTTCAAGGTTGATGCGCGGCAATGCCGAAGCGCGCTGATACTCAAGCTCCTGCTGCGCCGAGCGCCGCGAGGCTGAGATTGCCCCTAGGCGCGGGCTGCCGCCAATCACACGCTGAACCGCTTCAGTTGTGGTCTTTGGCAGATTAGCCGCCAGGTCGGGCACATCAGCCATTCCGCCGGCGCGCTTTTTCGTGAGCCGCTGGAACTGGTCTTCTGCAGACATGAGCTGGAGCGAAATATCCGAGCGAATGCCCCGCACATCCACCAGCCGCGAGGCAACGCGGTTCACATCGGCGAGCGTGCCATGGCCCTCCTTGGCATGGGCCTGCACCACCTTGGCCAGATGCTCATGCGAGGCGATGATCTCGTCGATCAGCTCCAGCATCTCGCGCTGTTCAATCACCTTGAGGAAGTTCTGCGCCGTGCGGTGGGCGATTTCCTCGACCTTGTCGCGCAGCTTCAATTTCTCGGAGTCGCGCAGCAGCTCGGCACGGCGGATGTCGGCCCGCGTCGCGCCAAAATCGAAGACAAGCTGGCGCAGGATGATGCCGGCATCAGCGCGTGAGTCGATCGAGTTGGATGCCTCCTTGTAAGGCACAGCCGTACCTTGATAATTGCCGGAGAAGTTCTGGCCAGCGGCCACGCGCAGTTCGGCATTGGGATAAAGCCCGGCCTCAGAGGCGGAAATCCCGGCCCGCGCCTCGCGCACGCGCGCTTCGTTGATCCGGATCTCGGGGAAGGTCATCACGGCGCTCGCCACAGCCTCGGCAAGCCGCATGCCGCCTGGAGTCGTTACCGCCCGCGCCTTGCGTGGTTTGGGTATGTCGAGCGCACTCAGCCTTGCCAGTGCGCTGGCAGAAGCGGCCGCGCCGGGAGGCAGGGCTGGATCAGCAGCTGCGATGAGAGCCTGGCCGCCAGCCGGCAGTGAGCCTGTCGCGGTCACGTCAATGGGCACTGTTTCGCCCACGCTGCCGCGAATGGGCGGCGGGATATTGATTGCGACCTCAGGCTCAGCAGTCTGGAACAGTGGCAATGGCGCACGGGTGAGAACAGGTGCCCGCCCTTGCGGTTTTGGCGGTGGTAGCGGGGCGCCCATGCGGCCCATGGCAGCAATGAAAGCCGGCATCCTGCCAGCAGAGGTAGAAGGCGGGGTGGAAAGCGCGGCAGAAGGCAAAGTGGGCGTTGAAGCGCGCGACATTGAGGGCTGAGCATGAGGCAAGGCTGGAGAGGCGGCCACAGCCGCGGCCTGCCTGTGCCCAGCGATGTGAGCAGTCGCACCATCGGCAACAGTACCATCGGCAAGAGAGCGCCGGAGGCCAGCAGGCGCTGCCGTGTCTGTCAGCGGCGGCAATCGCGGTGTTGCGGGCAGCGCATCGGCATGGCCTGCGCGAAAGCGCGGGGGCGGCGCGGCGGCTTGATGCCCCTCGCGCCACTCGCCGGGGCGCGTATCGCGAACAGGCGCGGAAACATCCCCCCGCAAATTGACTGCAAGCACGAACCTGTCGGCATGTCCGGGGCGGAAGCTGGGAGCTGTGGGCGACGTGGCTTGCGCAAAACCGGTCCATGCCACCAATGCGCTGACGCAGAGCAGCGCATGGCGAAGGCTTCGCAAGGCAAGCCTATCACGCCGCACGGAATGGATTCCCGCAGCGCATCTTGCATCGCTCAACATGATCCCGACGGGGATCGCACGCATTACAGCCTCAACTGGCACACTCACTCACGCGGCCAGAAGACACGATTAACCTTAAGTTGTGGTAAAGCGGCATCACGCTGGATTGATGTAAGTTGTTACAGTGATTGCATATTTGGTTGCATTTCATGATTATGCACGCAATGGGTGCATAACCTGCATTTACTCTCTTGCTCCGAATGCCGATGCGCCTTAGCCGATGCGCCTGAGCGAAGTCACGGATGACGAGCAGCGGAGGCGACAGGCACATATGGGCAACAGACTTGACCTGATCACGCGCTTCACCGGCGTCTTCCCCATCGCGCCGACGCCCTTCCTGCCCGATGGCACGGTCGATATGGCCAGCGCCGAGCGGCTATTCGCCCATTACAGCGCCATAGGATCTGACGGCCTCACCGTGCTTGGCATCATGGGGGAAGCCCCAAAGCTGGAGCCGCATGAAGCCCTGGCCTTGCTCACGCTTGCCGTCAAGCAGATGCCGGGCAAGCCGATCATTGTTGGCGTCTCCGCGGCCGGTTTTGCAGCGATGCGGGCGCTGACCCGCGAAGCCATGAGTGCCGGCGCAGCCGCCGTGATGATTGCGCCGCCCTCGCATCTGCGCACCGATGACCAGATTGTTGGCTATTATGCACAGGCCATCGAGGCGATTGGCGCGGATGTGCCTGTGGTGCTGCAGGATTATCCGCTGATCACTAGCGTGGTGATGACGGCGGGAGTTATCCGCCGCATTGTCAGCGATAACCCGTCCGTTGTGATGCTCAAGGCGGAGGACTGGCCAGGGCTGGAAAAGATCACCACCCTTCGCGGCTGGCAGAAGGATGGCTCGCTCGCCCCGCTGGCGATCATGACCGCGAATGGCGGGCTGTTTCTCGATTTCGAGATGGAGCGCGGCGCGGATGGCTCCAACACCGGCTATGCCTTCCCGGAAATGCTGATCGATGTGGTGCGGTTGTCAAAAGCCGGCGCGCGCGATGCGGCGCATGATCTGTTTGACGCGCATCTGCCCTTGCTGCGCTATGAGCAGCAGCCGGGCGTAGGGTTGGCTGTGCGCAAATATGTGATGATGCGGCGCGGGCTGATCGCGCATGATGCGCAGCGCAAGCCCGCCGCAGGCCTCACCGCGACCGCAAAGGCCGAGATCGATTATCTGCTCACACGCCTTGCCCGCACCGACACGCGCGCGGCAATCTGAGCCTGGCAATCTCAGGCCCTCTTGGTATCAATCAGCATGGCAAGCCGCTGGATGGCGAGCGTATAGCCTTGCGTGCCCAGCCCGGCGATGACGCCATCTGCCCGCAGCGACACATAGGAGTGATGCCGGAAGGCCTCGCGCTTGTGCACATTCGAGATATGCACCTCGATCACCGGCCCCTCGTAAGCATTGAGTGCATCGAGAATGGCAACTGATGTGTGCGTGAAGGCGGCGGGGTTGATCACGATGCCGGCGGCCACCTCCCGCGCCTCGTGAATCCAGTCAATCAGCTCATATTCGCGGTTGGACTGGTGAAAGCGCATCTCAAGCCCCAGCCCGCCAGCCGTCCTGGCGCATGAGGCCTCAACATCGGCGAGCGTCTCATGGCCATAAACCTCCGGCTGGCGCTTGCCGAGCAGGTTCAGGTTCGGGCCATTCAGCACAAAAATCAGGCGGGACATGAGACGTAACTCCGGCGTGCTTGCAAAAGGCGTGGGTTGCGAAAGGCCGCGCGCCGCGCCCTGCTGCAAACTGAGGCATCATGATCTGCCTGATGCACGAAAACGCGTCTTTCGCCAATCATCTCAGTAAAATTTGCGCCGAATAAAAGCTGGGCGCTGTATTTTGTTGCAGTGCAATATTTTGGCATGGCCTCTGCTTGGGAGAAAGCGGACTGCATCTCATCTGAACTCCAACCACGAGATTCTGACATGAAGATCACTTCGCCTACGCTTAACCGCACAGCTGTTGGCCGCACAAAGATTGCCCGCCGCACCTTGCTCAAGGGCCTGGCTGGCGCCGGCCTGTTCGGCGCAGTCAAAACTGCCTTCCCCGCCGGGGCATTCGCGCAAGGCACAGGCCCCGAGGTCAAGGGCACCAAGCTTGGCTATATCGCCCTGACGGATTCAGCCCCGCTGATCATCGCCAAGGAAAAGGGACTGTTTACCAAGCATGGCGTGCCGGACATGGACATCGCCAAGCAGGCGAGCTGGGGCGCGATGCGCGACAATATCGCGCTCGGAACCAGGGCCAACGGCATTGATGGCGGCCACATCCTGCGGCCCAAGACGCATCTCTATTCAACCGGCGCGGTGATGCAGAACCGGCAGCCGCTGCCGATGTACACGCTGCTGAATCTCAACGAAGATTGCCAGGCGATCTCGATCTCCAATGAATACAAGGATTTGAAGATCGGAAAGGACTCCTCTCCACTCAAGGAGGCTTTCGCGCGCAAGAAGGCCGCCGGCAAGGAGCTGACCGCCGCCATGACTTTCCCCGGTGGCACGCACGATTTGTGGATTCGCTACTGGCTTGCTGCAGGCGGCATTGATCCCGACAATGACATCAAGGTCATCACAGTGCCGCCGCCGCAGATGGTGGCGAACATGAAGGTCGGCAACATGGATTGCTTCTGTGTGGGCGAGCCGTGGAACGAGCAGCTCGTCAACCAGGATATTGGCTACACAGCCGTCACCACAGGTGAAATCTGGGACAATCACCCCGAGAAAATCCTCGGCATGCGCGCTGATTGGGTCGATGCCAATCCGAAGACCACACAAGCCATTCTGATGGCGGTGATGGAAGCGCAGATGTGGTGCGAAAAGGCCGAGAACAAGCAGGAAATGGCCGAGATCGTCTCGCGCCGCCAATGGTTCAACGTGCCGGTCGCGGACATCATCGGCCGCATCAAGGGCGAGATCAATTATGGCCTTGGCCGCAAGGTCACCGATCCAAAACTCGCCATGAAATTCTGGGGTGACAAGGGCGAGGCGTCCTATCCATGGAAGAGCCTCGACACCTGGTTCATGGCCGAGAGCATCCGCTGGGGTCGCTATGAGCCGAATTTCGACATCAAGGCGCTGGTCAACAAGACCAACCGCTCGGACCTCTGGAGCGAGGCTGCCAAAACCTTGGGCATTGCCGGGGCGCCAACAGGCGACTCACGCGGCATAGAGACCTTCTTCGATGGCATGAAGTTCGATCCGGCAAACCCGATGGGCTATCTGAAGGCGCTCAAGATCAAAAGAATGGCGTGATATTTGCTTGCCCAAGATGTGAAATCATGCCCGCCGGCCCTGCCCGACGGGCATGGTCTTGTTGAATGACAACCTGACATCATTGGGAATCACCATGGCAAATGGCACGAACAGGCGGCAATTGCTCAAATTGAGCGCAGCCGCCTCCACATTTCTGGCAACAAAGTCGCTTTTTCCTGCGGGCGTCTTCGCGCAGGGCACCGGCCCAGAGGTCAAGGGCACAAAGCTCGGCTTCATCGCGCTGACTGATGCATGCCCGCTGATCATCGCCAAGGAGAAGGGCTTCTATGCCAAGCATGGCATGCCCGATGTCGATGTGGTGAAGCAGGCTTCCTGGCCCGCCACACGTGACAATGTGGCGCTGGGTTCAGAGCGAAACGGCATTGATGGCGCGCATATGCTCTCCACCATCCCCTACCTGATGCATGCTGGTAAAATCACGCAGAACAGCATTCCCGTTCCGATGGCGATGCTGGCGCGCTGCCATCTGGATGGACAATCCATCTCGGTCTCGAATGAATTTGCCGATCTGAAGGTCGGCCTCGATGCCAGCCCGCTGAAGGCAGCGATTGCGAAGCGCAAAGCCGCCGGCAAGGAATTCACGGCCGCCCACACATTCCCGATGGGCACGCATGATCTCTGGATCCGCTACTGGTTCGCCGCTGCCGGCATCGATCCTGACAAGGATCTGAAGCTCATCCCGGTGCCGCCACCGCAGATGGTCGCCAACATGAAGGTTGGCAACATGGATGCCTTCTGCGTCGCCGAGCCCTGGCATGGCCAGCTCGTCAACCAGAAGATCGGCTATACCGCGCTCACCACAGATGAGATGTGGGGCCTGCACCCCGACAAATCCTTCGCCATGCGCGCTGATTTCGTCGAGAAGAAGCCCAAGGCCACGCAGGCCCTGCTGATGGCGCTCTTCGAGGCGCAGATGTGGTGCGACAAGCCGGAGAACAAGCTCGAACTCGCCGAGATCGTTGGCAAACGCCAGTGGATCAATGCCCCCGTGAGCGACATTGCAGGGCGTCTCGCCGGCGAATTCGATTTCGGCAATGGCCGCACCGCGAAGAACCCTGCCCAGGCGATGAAATATTGGGAGAAGAACGCCTCCTTCGCCTGGCACAGCCATGATGCCTACATGCTTTACGAGATCATGCGCTGGGGCAAGCTGGAGCCTAATTTCGACGTGAAGGGCATTGTGGACACTGTCGGACGCGTTGATGTCTGGCGCGATGCCGCCAAGGCCTTGGGCGTGCCCGCAAGCGATATTCCGCAAAGCAACTCGCGCGGTGTCGAGACCTTTTTCGATGGCGTGAAATTCGATCCGGCTGATCCGATGGCCTATCTCAAGGCCGTCAAGATCAAGCGCATCGCCATCTAATCGCGAATGCCATTTATTTGTGCGTCGCACAGTTCGTAGGCAATTTCGCTGCTTTCAAACCCTGCCGCCGCCCGGACAAGGGCGGCGGAACTGTTTCGTAGCTGGAATGAACGCAGTGGCATGAAGCTTGAATAAGCATCTCAGCGCCCATGCGGACTTGGTGGATGCCTCTATGACAGAACAGCTGCTCATCATCGGCAATGGCATGGCCAGCGTACGGCTGGTCGAAGCGCTTATACGCCGTGCGCCGGGGCAGTATGACATCACTGTCGTGGGGGCCGAGAAGCAGGCGGGATATAACCGCGTGCTGCTCTCAGCTTTGCTGGCCGCCGATGTGACAGCCGCGGACATCGAGCTGCGCGATGCAGATTGGTATGCCCGCAATGGCATCCACCTGATCACGGGCGATGCCGTCACCTCGATGGATGCCGAGGCGCGCATCGCCACGCTGGCCTCGGGCAAAGCGCTGCATTTTGATCGCTGCGTCTTCGCCACGGGCTCGAATGCAATCCGACTGCCGCTGCCGGGCGCTGATCTTGAAGGCGTCATCACCTTCCGCGACCTCTCCCATGTCGCAGCCATGGAACAGGCCGCACTGGCTGAGCGCAATGTGGCCGTGATCGGCGGCGGCTTGCTCGGGATCGAGGCGGCGTACGGGCTGGCACGGCGCGGGGCCAAGGTCACGCTCATCCATGTCATGGACCGGCTGATGGAGCGCCAGCTTGACGCGGAGGCCGCCGCATATCTCCTGCGCGCCATCCGCGCCAAGGGCATCCGCGTGCTGCTCAATCGCCAGAGTGAGCGCATTCTGGGAACGGAGCGCGTCACCGGTATTGCCTTCAAAGATGGCGAGCAGATCGTGGCGGATATGGTGGTGTTTGCTGCGGGCATCCGCCCAAATGCTGCGCTTGCCGCATCTGCTGGCCTTGCCACCAATCGCGGCATCATCGTCGATGATGTGATGGCTGCCAACCTGCCGGGCTTTTACGCGGTGGGCGAATGCGCCGAGCATCGTGGGATTGCCTATGGCTTGGTCGAGCCTTGCTATGCGCAGGCCGAGGTACTGGCAGCGCATCTGGCCGGTGAGCCGGCCAGCTTTGACGGCATGGTCCTCGCCACCAACCTGAAGGTTTCAGGGGTTCTGGTGTTTTCCGCGGGTGATTTCATGGGCGCGGGGGGCACGCACAGCGTGGTGATGCAGGACCGCGCGGCGGGGGCTTACCGCAAGCTGGTGTTCAGGGGTGAGCAGCTTGTGGGCTGTGTGCTCATGGGCGAGGCCGAAGACGGCCTCTGGCTGCTGGATCTGATCCGGCAAGGCAGTGACATCAGTGCCATGCGCGCCGAGCTGATCCATGGCCGCGAACATGCTGATGCGGCATTGGCAGAAGCTATGCAGGCTGCCGCCTGAGATGACGGCCCCGCTTCTAGAAACCGCTGTAAAGACCACCTGCCCCTATTGCGGCGTGGGCTGCGGCGTGGTGGTGACGCCGCGCGGCGACGCCGAACCAGAGGTGGCAGGCGATGCCGCACATCCCGCGAATTTCGGCAAGCTCTGCGTCAAGGGCTCGGCGCTTGGCGAAACCGTGGGGCTGGAAGGCCGTTTGTTGCACCCCATGATCCATGGCCAGCGTGCCACATGGGCGCGCGCAACAAACTTCATCGCCTCGGGCCTCACGCGCATCATAGAGGCACACGGCCCTGATGCGGTGGCTTTCTACCTCTCCGGCCAGATGCTGACCGAGGATTACTACCTCGCCAACAAATTCGCCAAGGGCT
>JBOFIL010000125.1:0-2751 GCA_051650165.1 Allobosea sp. | reverse complement strand
TGGCGAGGACGCCCGCCACCAGCCCGCCATTATCTCCACTGAAATCGGTGATGGCGATCGGCATGGGCTGAAACGAGCCCTTACGCAGATCGATGACAAGCTCGGCCAGGGCGGGCGAAGTGCCTATTGCCGCAAAGCTCGCCGCGCCAGCCAGCAATCCACGGCGGGTGATCAGATCAGAGGCCATCACAGCATATCCCTTGCATCAAAGTTCACGACGATGTCGCGCCAGTCATTGTAATAGGCCTGAAACTGGGCCGGTATCCTGAGCGGCGAGCAGCGCAACGTCGCAGACATCGCGCTATCCGCTGCCACACGGAAAAGCGGATCAGATGAATTGTTGATGACAACCGGCCGGCCAATCAATGCGCCATTGGTGCCAAGCTGCATGCGCAGCGATGGCACAATCGGCCTGGTGCTGTTCTGCAACGCCACCGGCACAGACCAGCAGCGCTCCAGCTGCTCCTTGATCACGCCAAGCAACTGTGAGCGCAGCGAGGGCGACAGTCGCTGCGCATTGCCAGTTGCGGTGCCCAGCGAGGCCGTGCGGTTGGTCTGCGGCGCGGCAGAGCCGGATGATTGCGCCTGCTCGCGAGATTGCAGCAGCTTGGCAATGTCAGACGCATTGAACTTCGCCGCCTGCTCGGCATCGCGCTTGGCCTTGGCCTCCTGATCAGCCTTGGCCTTGGCGACGGCGGCCTGCCTCGCCTTCGCATCAGCTTCTGCCTTGGCTTTGGCGGCCTCGGCGCGGGCCTTGGCATCAGCATCAGCTTTCGCTTTGGCTGCGACCTTGCGGTCTTCCTGTGCCTTGGCTTCGCGCGCCTCGATCTCGGCCTCTTCAGCCAGCTTGGCGAGTTCTTCCTTGCGCTGCTCTGGCTTGGGTTCAGGCTTGGCCTCGGAGGCCTGGGCCTTGGTTGGCTCTTTCGGCGGCTCGGGGCGCTTGGGCGGCTCTGGCACGGGCGGCGGGGCAGAGCGGTTTTCATCTGCCTGCTGAACATCGGCAGGGCGCGTGGCGCGAGCAGCAACCTCGCGCTTGTCCTCGCCGGGTTCCTTCTTCTCGACAATCTCGGAAGCGCGCTCAGCGCGCTCGCGCGGCAGCTCCTGCACCTTCTCGGCATTGCGCTCGCCGCGCGTCACCTGGTTGAGCGCGGACGGATCAACCACCTCGACCGCAATGGCCTCCTCCTGATCGGGGAAAGCCTGCGTGCCGGAAAACGCAATGAGCCCGACCGCCAGCATCGCGCCATGCGCGCCCAGCGAGAAGATCAAACCCGGTTCTTGCAGCTTCCAGCGCAACGCATCATCTCCGCTGCGGTGTGGCGGGCAATGACGTGGCGGGCAATGGCGCTGCAGGCAATGGCGCGGCGGGGGCTGATGCTGGCGCGCTATCTGTCACCAGCGCAACGCGCTTGTAGCCAGCCGAGGTAATGGTCGCCATCACGCTGGCAACCCTGCCATAATCGACCTGCCTGTGGCCGCGTACATAGACGCGCTCGTCAAAGCCCTGCCGGGACGCCGCCTGAAGCCGGGCAACCAGTTCGCCCTCCTCCACCGGCTGGTCCTGCATGAAGATGCGGCCCTTGTCGTCAATCGAGATGGTCAGCGGCTTCTGGTCCACATTCAGAGGCTTGGCCCCCGTCTGCGGCAGATCAATCGGTACACCGACAGCAATCAGCGGCGCCGCCACCATGAAGATGATGAGCAACACCAGCATCACATCAATGAATGGTGTCATGTTGATGTCGGCAATGGGTGCGTGCTTGCGCCCGCGCCGCCCGCGCCTGCCACCGCCACCTTTTGCTGCTGCAAATGCCATCCGGTTTGCTCCTCAGGCCGCCATGCGCCCGTCGATCTGGCGCGACAGGAAGGCGGAGAATTCATCGGCGAAAGCCTCAAGGCGGTTCTGCGCCTTAGCGGCCTCCGCCTGCAACTTGTTATAGGCCATCAGCGCCGGAATAGCGGCAAAAAGCCCAATGGCAGTTGCAAAAAGTGCCTCGGCAATGCCGGGCGCGACCACCGCAAGCGATGAGTTCTTCGACACCGCGATGGCGGTGAAGGAATGCATGATGCCCCACACCGTACCAAACAGGCCGATGAACGGCGCGGATGAGGCAATGGTGGAGAGCACCAAGAGCTTGGACTCCAGCCGCTCGGCCTCGCGCTGGATGGTGACGTCGATCACCTTGTCGATGCGCTGAGAGAGCGTCGCAATCGAGCGTCCGCCATTATCAAGCGAGCGCTTCCACTCGCGCATGGCGGCGACAAACACAGCGCCCATGCCCTGCGGCTCGGCTTGCGAGAGGTTGCGATAGAGATCTTCCAGAGATTGGCCGGACCAGAACGTGTCCTCGAACACATCCATCTCGGCGCGGCTCTTGCGATACAACAGCGTCTTGTCAACAATGATGGCCCAGGACCAGACGGAGGCGGCCAGCAGCCCCATCATCACCAGCTTCACGACGATATGGGCCTGCCAGAACAGCGCCCAGAAGGACATGTCCGGCGCGCCTGCGGCAACATCAGCGGGGTTCATCGGTTCCTTAGCTCCTGCATTCGCGGCCCGGGCCAACATTCGCACTGATGCGAATTTCATTCCGGGCAGGCGCAGGATCCTGCGTCTATGATTGAAGCCAGTGCTCTTGCGGAAAATTCCGGCGAAAGCAGGGCGCAGCCACACAACCCACGGATCCCGCCATGGTTCCTGAGGAGTTAAGCCCCCGGCATGGTTAATGTGGGGTTAGGATGTGGGGC
>JBOFIL010000124.1:0-2158 GCA_051650165.1 Allobosea sp. | reverse complement strand
TTATCTTGGAACACTATTGGGCGCGATTGGCGCATTCTTCCTGTGCTTTGCCGCCAGTGTGAATCTGACGCCGCAATTTGCCAAACGCTTCAGCGCCCGTCGTTTTCTCGAATTCTGCCGCACAGTGCCGGAGATCGTGTTCGCGCTGATCTTCGTGGTCGCCTTCGGCCTGGGGCCACTACCGGGCGTTCTGGCCATCATGATCCATACGTTGGGCGCGCTGGGCAAGCTTTTCGCTGAAGTCGTCGAGAACATCGATATGAAGCCGGTTGAGGGGGCCATAGCCAGCGGCGCGACACGCTGGCAGGCGATCCGCTACGCAGTGCTGCCGCAGGTGCTTCCGAATTTTGCCAGCTATGCTTTGCTACGGTTCGAGATCAACGTACGCGGCGCATCGGTGATGGGCTTTGTCGGCGCAGGTGGCATCGGGCAGGATCTCATCGAGGCCATCCGCAAATTCTACTACTCGGACGTGTCGGCAATTCTGCTGCTGATCATCCTCACGGTGATGATCATCGATATGCTGACAGAGCGGCTGCGCCATCGTCTGATCAGCCTGGAGCATGCACGATGACGCAGCCCCATTTTTTCCCGGAGCGGCAAGCTGTTGCCTCTCGCCATCCCGGTCTCATGGCAGGCTCCCTCCAGACGCGTCTCATCGTGATCGGGACATTGGCGGCCATGACTGGCCTTGCGGTTTTCGCCGCTGTGAGGCTCGAATTCTCGATTGCGCGCCTTGGCGCTGGTATGAACCAGCTTCTGACCTTCCTCGGCCTGATGTTCCCGCCATCGCCCGGCACCCAAGGGTTGATGCTGGTCAAGGCACTTGCTGAAACAGTGGCGATTGCTTTTCTGGGAACGCTTGCTGCTGCGGTGATCGCGTTTCCGCTGGGCTTTCTTGCCGCGCGCAATGTGACAGCCAGCAGGATCGTACGCTTCCTCGCGCGCCGCTTCTCGGATTCCATCCGCGGCGTCGATACGCTGATCTGGGCGCTCATCTGGATCAATGTGGTGGGGCTTGGGCCGTTTGCCGGTGTGCTCGCCATCATGACCAGCGACATTGGCTCATTCTCGAAGCTCTATTCCGAAGCAATCGAGACCATTGACCGCAAACCCGGCGAGGGCATTCTCTCCTGCGGCGGTTCACGCATCCATGCGATCCGCTTTGGCATCGTGCCACAGGTTATGCCAATCCTCATCAGCCAGACGCTCTATTATTTCGAGTCCAACACCCGCTCCGCGACGATTATCGGGATTGTCGGGGCAGGTGGCATTGGTTTGTATCTGGCGGAAACGATCCGGACCTTCGATTGGGACAAGGTGGCTTTCATCATCCTGATGATCCTTGTGACTGTGGCCGTGATTGATTTCTTCTCGTCACGTCTGCGAATGGCAATTGTTGGCCGGCGCAGTGCTGCGATCTAGAGTGGCGCAGTCAACAGCTCTGACGTGTGACAGTCAAAATCACTTCATGCGATGGTCACTGAAATGTCGCATGTGCCTGCGAGACGGCGAACCATGAAAACGGCCTCTGCTCAGACTCTCCCGCAAGGCAACACTGACAGGCGCAGCGCAATGGCTGTGTTGTGCCAGGCGACATTTGGTGAGCTGCAAGGGCCAGTTGCCGCCCATTGGCCAGCATTGGGTGTGCGCGATCTCAAGCCTGTCGAGACAGGGCTGGTGATGCTGCGCGGGCGCATGGGCGGCGATGGTGCCGCTTTCAATCTTGGCGAGGCCACGGTCACCCGCGCGGTGGTCGAAATCGATGGCGGCGAGCGCGGCTATGCTTTCCTGCTTGGGCGCGACAAGCACCGCGCGCGGCTGGCCGCCATCGTTGACGCGCTCTGGCAGCAGGAACAGGCGAGGCCAGCGGTGGAGCGGGAGATCATAGCTCCGGTGGCCAAACGTCTTGAGACACAGCGTAGTCAGGCTGCATCCGAGACCGCCGCGACACGTGTCGATTTCTTCACCCTCGTGCGCGGCGAAGACTAGGCCATGAGTATCCAGAGAATGGCCATGCAGGCAGGATTTGCTGATCCGGTTTTCCAATCGCAGGCGGTGTTTCGCCTGGCGCTCTCGGCCCTGGCGAACCCTGGGTGTGTTCAGGATGTGCAGGCCTCACCGCCAAGCTTGCCCGAATGCCCGCCTGCGGCGATGG
>JBOFIL010000123.1:0-1100 GCA_051650165.1 Allobosea sp. | reverse complement strand
GGCATTCCAGAAACCCAGCACGGTCCATGGCGCGCCAAAGGCAAAGCAGATGAGGATGACATAGTCCGTCACGGTCCAGCCGCCGGCTGCCAACACCTTGGCCAAGCCCAGCATCAGCAGAACCCATGTCGTGACATTCAGCGTGAGCACCAGCCAGCGCCGCTTTGCGAGCAGGCTCGCAGGCTGGATGCCGGCTGGTGTCAGGCCAGTTGTGGCTTGCGCTGCATCGGGGAAACTGTTTGGACGGGGTTCAGCAGTCATCGCCTAGGCTTTTTGCAAATCTTTGATTGCGGGAGTGCTGCTCTAGCCCAAAATATCGGGCGCAACAAAGGCAGCGTGAGGGTGGAGCGTTTGATGGCGGGCGGGCAAGGAAAAGGGCAAGCCAAGATGGCACAGGCGCTCTGGTACACGGGCGCAGGTGAATGCGTGCTGAAGCCTGAGACGCTACCTGTCATGCGCGCCGGCGAGGCGCTGGTGAAGATGTTGTGGTCCGGCATTTCGCGCGGCACCGAGCGGCTCGTGTTCCATGGCCGTGTGCCAACATCGGAGCATGCGCGCATGCGCGGCCCGCACCAGCAGGGCGATTTCCCCGGGCCCGTAAAATATGGCTATTGCGCCGTGGGTGAAGTGATTGAGGGGCCCGCAGACCTCAAGGGCCGCGCGGTGTTTGTGCTGCATCCGCACCAGCAGGAATTCATTGTTGCTGCCGATATGCTGACGCCATTGCCGGATGAGCTGCCGCCGCGCCGCGCTGTGCTGGCGGCCAATGTGGAAACAGCGCTGAATGGCCTGTGGGATTCAGGGGCCGGTGCGGGTGACCGGATCGTGGTGATCGGCGGCGGCGTGGTGGGGCTGCTTGTGGCTTGGCTTGCAAGCAGGTTGCCGGGCGCGGATGTGACGCTGGTCGATATTGACGCGTCACGCGCATCGATGGCGCACGATTTTGGGTTCGGCTTCGCATTGCCGGATGCCGCGCCGCGCGAGGCGGATGTGGTGATCCATACCAGCGCGAGCGCCGCTGGTCTGGCCTTGGCGCTAGATTGCGCCGGCCTGGAGGCGAGCATCGTCGAGCTTTCCTGGCATGGCGAGGGGGTAACGCC
>JBOFIL010000122.1:0-5889 GCA_051650165.1 Allobosea sp. | reverse complement strand
CTTGCCGTGCGCACAGGGCTTGCCGATCAGCAAAGCACAGCATCAATTCAATCAAGTCATTATTTTAATTGATAAATATCTCATATCATCAGCTGGCACAGCGGTTGCGAGGTGTGTAGCGAGGCCGATTCCGCTGGGGAGCGAGGGTCAGGTCTTGGAACAAACCAGTTCTTGGTAGTCAAATTCGGGAGCCGCCCATGGAGAACATGCTTCTCATAGGGCTATCACGTCAGATCGCGCTGGGTCGCGAGCTTGATGTCATCGCCAACAACGTCGCCAACAGTGCGACCAACGGGTTCAAGGCCCGCTCGACCCGCTTTGCCGAACATGTCGGCCAGGTGGCGCGTGCCGATACGTTCCAGCCGAATGACAAGCGCGTTTCATTCGTGGTCGACAAGGGCACGCCGATTGATCTCTCCACCGGCGCAATCGAGCGCACGGGCAATGGTCTCGATGTCGCCATTCGCGGCGATGCCTATTTCGAAGTGCAGACACGCGGTGGCCCTCGCTGGACACGTGATGGCGCGTTTGAGGTCAATGCACGCGGTGAACTCGTCACCCAGCGCGGCGAACTGGTGGCCGGTCAAAACGGGCCGATCCGCTTCGGACCCAACGAGTCTGGCCTGCGCATCGCCGAGGATGGCTCGGTGTTTTCGGATCAGGGCCAGCGCGGCAAGCTGCGGCTCGCCAGCTTTGCCAATGCCAAGGCGCTGAGGAGCGAGGGCGCAAACCTGTTTTCATCGCCCACGCCGCCCACACAGGCCCCCGCCACCATCACCCTGGCGACCGGCTCCATCGAGCGCTCGAATGTGCGCCCGGTGCTGGAAATGAGCCGTCTCGTCGAGGTGCAGCGTGCCTACACATCCATCGCGGGGCTGATCGCCCGCACCGACGAGCTTCGCAAGACCGCAATCCAGCGCCTTGCCGAAGTTCCGGCCTGATCGCAGTTTGAGTAAGGAAGAGGAACCGACATGCGTGCCCTTCACACCGCCTCGACCGGAATGCTCGCACAAGAGCTCAACGTCCAGGTCATATCGAACAACATCGCCAACACCCGCACCAACGGGTTCAAGCGCCAGCGCATCCATTTCCAGGATCTGCTGTATGAAAACTTCCGCCGCGCCGGTTCAGCTACATCAGACCAGAACACGCAGGCCCCTGCCGGCACCTTTGTCGGCTCGGGCGTCAAGGTGGCAGCAACAGGCCGCGTCATGGGCCAGGGCAACCTCTCGCCCACCGAGCGCAACTACGATCTGGCCATTCGCGGCGAAGGCTTCTTCAAGGTCCGCATGCCGGATGGCCGCACCAGCTACACGCGCGATGGCTCGTTTGATCTCGATGCGCAGGGCCAGTTGGTGACGCGCGATGGCTATCAGCTTGAGCCCGGCATCACTGTGCCGCAAAACGCCACCAGCGTGCAGATCAACGCGCAAGGTTCTGTCGAAGCGAGCATTCCCGGCCAGACCGCGCCGCAGGTGCTGGGCCAGATCGCGTTGACGCGCTTCATCAACAAGGTCGGCCTCGAGTCCATCGGTGACAACCTCTATGTCGAAACGGCAGGCTCCGGCCCGGCCATTGATGGCGTGGGCGGCGGCGAAGGCTTCGGCACGCTGCAACAGGGCAACCTCGAAGAGTCCAACGTCAATGCCGTGGTCGAGCTCTCCTCGCTCATCGCCGCGCAGCGCGCCTACGAGATGAACGCCAAGGTCATCACCGCTGCCGATCAGATGATGCAGGCAACCTCGAATCTCTTCCGGTGATGGGGCGCATGATGATCAAGATTTCCACACTCCTCACCGCCGCCATAACCGCCGCGCTCCTTGGAATGCCCGCTCTTGCGCAGGCTCCTTCCGGACAGTCGAGCCATGGCAAATCGGCAGCCGGCAAAGCCACGCCTGTTGCACCTGCGCCCATCCAGCCGGTTCTGCGCTCCGATGTCACCATCGGCGGCGATCTGGTTACCTTTGGCGATCTGATCGCCGGCCTTGCTCCTGCACAGGCGGCAACACCGGCCTTCCGCGCGCCAGCCCTTGGCGAAACCGGCACTATTCAGGCGGCCCGCATCATCGAGGCGGCGAAGCTGCACAACATGCCGGAGATCACCACTGGCACGATCGGGCAGACCATCGTCACCCGCGCAGCGCGGCGCGTTGGTTCGGGCGAAATCGAGCAGGCGGTGAAGCTGGCGGTCGAGAGCCGGCATGGCGTCGATGGCCGCGCCTTGGCGCTGGTGTTCGATGCCGGCGCACCAAGCCTTGCTGTCGAACCGGACCTCACACAGCCGCTCTCAGTGCAAGACCTGTCTTACGATCAGCGCCTGCGCCGTGTCAGTGCCACTTTGGTGCTGCCGGGCAGCGCCACCACACGGCTGCGCCCGCTGCGCATCTCCGGCCAGCTTGTCGAGACAATCGAGGTTGTCATGCCAACACGCCCGCTCACCAAGGGCGAGACGCTGGCCTCGGCGGATGTCTCGCTGGAGCGCCGCCCGCGCGAGGGGCTGGGCTCGGACACCATCGCCGACCTTCAGGCCGCCATTGGCAAGGTGGTGAAGCGCCCGATGATGCCGGGCCAGCCGCTGCGTGCCGCCGATGTGCAGCGCAACGAGGTGATTGGCCGCGGCGATCTCGTCAACATGACCTTCGAGGCCCCCGGCATTGTTGTCTCGATGCGTGGCCGCGCCTCGGAAGCGGGCGGCATAGGCGATGTCATCAACATCCAGAACCTGCAGTCGAAGCGCGTGCTTCAGGCAACGGTGACCGGGCCAGGGCGCGTCAGCGTCAGCCCCGGCTCAGCCCAGCGCCTCGCCTCGGCTGATTGAACCAGATGCGTCTTGAAACAAAGATTTCGCGTGGGAGACAGAACATGACCCGCAAACCTGCCCGCCTCGCCCTCGCCGCTTTGGCAGGCCTGACCCTCTCTGCTTGCGGCGCGGCAGACCGCCTCGCCAATGTCGGCAAGCCACCGGAACTCTCGGCGGTTTCCGATCCCACAGCCGCGCCGGGCTACAAGCCAGTGCAGATGCCCATGCCGCCAGTTGACCACGCCTCCTTCGCGCCGAACTCACTCTGGCGCCAAGGCGCACGCGCCTTCTTCAAGGATCAGCGCGCCAGGCAGGTGGGCGATCTGGTGACCGTCAAGGTGCGTGTCACGGATCGTGCCCAGCTCGACAACCAGACCAAACGTAGCCGCAAGGCCGGCGAAGGCCTTTCAGCCGAGAATGCCTTTGGTCTAGAGAATGACGTCGAGAATTTCTTCTCGAAAGGCACAAAATCTGGCTCGCTTCTCTCCGGCAGCTCGAACGGTAATCATGAGGGCGCGGGTTCGGTCCGTCGCTCCGAGCAGCTCACCACCAATGTCGCCGCCGTCGTCACGCAATGCCTGCCCAATGGCAATCTCGTCATCGAGGGCAAACAGGAGGTGCGCGTCAATTTCGAAGTGCGGGAGTTGATTGTCGCGGGCGTGATCCGCCCGGAGGACATCGACTCTGACAACACCATCGATTCCACCAAAATCGCCCAGGCGCGCATCGCCTATGGCGGCCGTGGCCAGCTCACCGATGTGCAGCAGCCGCGCTATGGCCAGCAGGTAATGGACGTGCTGCTGCCGTTCTGACCGACAACCGACGAATACCTCCCCCTACTCGCCGCCGGTTCTCCCGATGCGGCGGCGAGCCTCAAGCCGACTGCCGATCGCTCCCCGCATTTCCGGCAACGGCCCGCACAAGGCCCCGCGTGCTCCCGCGCGGGGCCTTTGCATTTTCAGGCTCCATGGACTGCGGTGTCTGTCCCTGAAACTGCCCGGCATAGCCGCGCTCGGCCACACTGGCCGTCTGTTCAAGGATCAGCTGACAGATGCGCATGCCAGCGCGCAGCCGCACCGAAACCGGGCCATGATTGACGATCTCAAGCTGGATGCTGCCTGCAAACCCGGCATGGATCGTTGGCGCCGTGACATGGATGGCAAGGCCAAAGCGCGCCAGCGAGCTTTTGCCCTCGACACGCGCAGCCAGCTTCGCCGCTGTGCCAAGGTCGATTGTCTCGGCTGTCCAGGCCAGCACCATCTCTTGCGGCTTCAGGTCAAACCCCTCGGGCCCGATGCGGGCCGGCGATGTGAAGCGCGCCATCGCTGATTTGAAGCAGAAGCCGCTTTGTGCCGGATCGACCACCTCGCCCGCGATGTCGTTCACCGCCCGAAACACCTTGAGTTCGCGCGAGAGCGTGAGGTCGACACTGGTGGAGGAATAGGCCCCAAGGGCCGGCTGCGGTGCAATGAAGATTTCTCTCCCCAAAAGGGCAGCGAGAATATCGCGATCGGTTAAAATCATGGAAAGCATCTCCTGCCGGGAACAGATCCGGTTTACGTAAACGTTCGATGCGTTCAGGGACACCATCTAAGACTAAGGTTCAACACACACATAGTGTTAACCCCAATATTGAACAAATAAATCAAATTCAAAAAATCGAAAAAAAGAAATTCATCAGGCTCTAATTAAAAAAATAATAGTCTAAAATTGTATGAAATATACTTTCAGCGATACTCAACGCGAATAAATCGAAAAAATATTAAATTATGCCGTCAATCGTCACGTGAAACCTTTTCAGCGCGCTCGTGACGCTCCTGCGCCTCGATCGAAAGCGTGGCAATGGGGCGGGCTTCCAGCCGGCGCAGCGCGATCGGCTCGCCGGTTTCCTCGCAATATCCGTAGGTGCCCTCAGCCAGCCTTGCCAGTGCGGAGTCGATCTTGGCAATGAGCTTGCGCTGGCGATCACGGGCGCGCAGCTCAATGGCGCGATCAGTTTCCGAGGAGGCACGGTCAGCGAAATCCGGGTGATTTTCATTCTCGCTTTGCAGCGCGACGAGCGTGCCCTTGCTCTCTGCCAGCAGCTCCTGCTTCCACGAAAGCAGCTTCTTGCGGAAATACTCCCGCTGCCGCTCATTCATGAATGGCTCGCCATCGTTCGGGCGATAATCCGGATTGATCAAGATCTGTTCGGACATGATGCGCCTCGTTCGTTGTCTGGCTGCGGTCTCATCAGCCAGCGAAAGCTGCCGACTCATCAGATGCGCCCCTGTTAGCGTGGCGTATATAACGAGCGTATGAAGCGGCTACAATCATGCCGCGCACCACAATTTGCGGCAATCCTTGGCTTCTCCCCCATCATTTTGTCGCAGATCGCCCCTATTTCACGTGAATTTCAAGGATTTTTGACCAATTCGGCAGCGATCGCACCTTCCACCGTCTCGGCAACGCGACGCCTGTAATGCGTGTGGTCGAACCAGAGGGCGGCATCTTGCGCCTCTGGCGAAGCGACCCGGAAATCAAGGAAACGCGCCCGTGGCCGTGCTGCGGCGACCTCTCGGAAAGCTGCCTTGCAGGCCTCATCCGTTCGCGCCAGCGCCGACCCCGCTTCCGGCAATGCGCTGCGATAGACCGGCGGCACAACGAGCACGACTCGGATAGCGGGTTCCAGCCCGCCAAGCGCTGCCTTCAGCGCGTCCGCCGCGGGAAACCTCGCCAGTGGGTTTGCCGGCACTGCCGGTTCCGGCCTCTCAAGGATCGCGCGCCGGTCAGGCCGCACATCATAGCCCAGGCCGATATAGTTCGGCTCGTAATCCCAATAGCCATCAGGCCGCGCGCGTTCCGGGGCCTTCTTGCGCAGCCAATCTATGCGACGCGAGGCCTCTTCCAGAATATCAAAGCGCACCAGACCGGCTGCATATTTCATCAGCGAGCGCTCATAGAGCCAGAAGGGGAAGGGCTTCTCGTTCGGCAGGCTGGCATTGGGCGTGCACCAGTTGCCGTCAATGCCGATCACGATGACTTTGGCAGCACCGCGATGATGGCGCAGGAACCAATCCATCAGCGCGAGTTGCTCGCGCGGATGCGTG
>JBOFIL010000121.1:0-3800 GCA_051650165.1 Allobosea sp. | reverse complement strand
AGCGCGTCAGTGTTGTGGCGCACTTCCTTGGGCAGGCCAGCCATTTCGGCAATGCCACCTGCATTGTCGGTGACGGGACCAAAAGCGTCCAGCGCAACAACCACGCCAGCCAATGCCAGCATCGCGGTGGTGGCGATGGCGACACCGAACAGGCCCGCCAGCGAATAGGTGGCGATGATGCCGGCGATGATCACGATCACCGGGGCTGCGGTCGACTCGAGTGAGACGGCGAGGCCCTGGATGATGTTCGTGCCATGGCCAGTCACGGAGGCCTGCGCGATGGAGACGACCGGGCGTTTGCCCGTGCCGGTGTAGTACTCGGTGATGACGACGATGAAGAGCGTCACAACCAAGCCAACCATGGCGCACCAGAACAGCGAGGCCGAGGTGAAGCTGACACCCTGAACGGTGGTGAACTTGGCGGCAAAGCCCCCAAACAGCCACTGATGCACGGCCCAGATCGCGCCGATGGACAGCACGCCAGCGGCAATGAAGCCCTTGTAGAGCGCGCCCATGATGTTCTGCGATGCGCCGAGGCGCACGAAGAAGGTGCCGAGGATGGAGGTCACGATGCACGATGCGCCAATGGCCATCGGGTAGAGCATCATGGTGTTGAGCGTCGCGCCCTGGCCGGCGAAGAAGATCGCCGCAAGAACCATCGTGGCGACGAGTGTCACCGCATAGGTCTCGAACAGGTCAGCTGCCATGCCGGCGCAATCGCCGACATTGTCGCCGACATTGTCCGCGATGGTGGCGGGGTTGCGTGGATCATCTTCCGGGATGCCGGCCTCGACCTTGCCAACAAGGTCAGCGCCCACATCCGCACCCTTGGTGAAGATGCCGCCGCCAAGACGCGCGAAAATCGAGATCAGCGATGCGCCGAAGCCGAGCGCGACCAACGCATCGATGACAACACGGCTGGAAGGCGAGTGCTTCATCGTGCCGGTCAGGAAGCCGTAATAGACGGCAACGCCGAGCAGAGCGAGACCCGCTACCAGCATGCCGGTGACAGCGCCTGCCTTGAAGGCGACATCAAGGCCGCCAGCGAGCGACTTGGATGCAGCTTGCGCCGTGCGCACATTGGCGCGCACCGACACGTTCATGCCAATGAAGCCGGCAAGGCCCGAAAGCACTGCGCCGATGAGGAAGCCGATGGCGACCTCCTTGCCAAGCAGGAAGCCGAGCACCACGAACAGGACCGCGCCCACAATGGCGATGGTGATGTACTGGCGCTTGAGATAGGCCTGCGCGCCCTCTGCCACCGCGCCGGAGATTTCCTGCATGCGCTGGTTGCCGGCATCGCGGTTCATGACGTCGAAATAGGCCCACACGCCGTAGAGAATCGACGTTGCGGCCAGAAGAACAATGATAAGCAAAGCGGACATGTCGATCCGATCCTCGAGAATTGGCCACCTTGTCAGCCCCCGCCGACAAGGCCACTGGTTGCACCTTACCCGCGCCTGAAAAGGCCCATGATGAAGATGGTCGCGCGCTCAATGCCAAAGTTTTGCCTGAATCGCAAACGCGTTCATGCACCAGTAACCGACACTTTGGGGGAAGAGCGCCCTCTCAGGCAGGCTTGGCCTGCGTCGATTGCCACATCAGCAACGCAAGCGCGACTGCCACCGCCGGAAAAACCAGCATGTTGACGCTCGCCCAGCCAGCACCAGACAGGATCGAGCCCGACATGAACGAGGCTAGCGCAGTTGCGCCAAAGACAAGGAAATCATTGGCGGCCTGCACCTTGATGCGCTCATCGGGGCGATAACAATCCGTCAGCATCGCGGTTGCGCCGATGAAGCCAAAGTTCCAGCCCACACCCAGCAGCACCAGCGCCACCCAGAAATGCGCGACACTCAAGCCCGATAGCCCGATGATGGCAGCCGCCGCGATCAGCAGCAGCCCTGCCCCGGTCACTGCCGGCTTGCCGAAACGATCAATCAGATTGCCCGTGAAGAAACTTGGCCCGAACATCGCCAGAATGTGCAGCGATATGCCGCCAGTCGCATCCGCAATTGAATGATTGCAGCCAAGCATGGCCAGCGGCGCGGCTGTCATGACGAAGCTCATCAGCCCATAGGAGACGAGCGCCGCCACGGCCGCCACGATGAAGCGGGGCTGGCGCATGATCAGGCCCAGTGGGCGGCCACGATAGGGGCCGGGCGCAACGGGGGGCGGCGCACGCAGCCGCGAAACAACAAAAATCGCCAGAAACGCCAGAAATGCCTGCGCAAGGAAACTCGCCGCGAAGGGCGTTGTCGGCGTCATGTCGCGCGTCAATGTCACGGATTGCGGGCCGATGATCGCGGCGGCAAGGCCTCCAATCATCACCCATGAAATGGCCCGCGCCTTGAAGCCTTCCGTGGCGCTGTCAGCCGCTGCGAAGCGATAGCTCTGCACGAACGCGCCATACCAGCCAGCCACGAAAGTCGCGATGCAGAACAGCGCAAAGCTCTCCAGCCTGATGCCCATGGCGGCCATCGCGCCGCCGCACACGCCGATGAAGCCGCCGACCATGTATCCAAAGCGCCTGCCGTGTTTGCGCATCAGAAGCGCTGCCGGGATAACCCCGACGGCGATGCCGAGATTGAGCAGACTCACAGGCATGGTCGCCAGCGCCTTGTTCTCGGCGAGCTGGTGGCCGACGATGCCGCCCAGCGAAATCACGATTGCGGGGCTGGAGCCACCAAGCGCCTGCGCGCAGGCCAGCGTGAGGGCATTGCGCCTGGCGAGCTGATCATTAGGCTGCTGCGCGCCGCCCGACCCTGAATCAGACATGGCTATAGGCCATTGTGGCAAACTGCATTGGCTCTCCGCCCAAAGTGACACTTAACTCGTCCGCACCTTGGGTTGCTAGTCCGATTGCCGTCAACCGCTGGCCAAGGCGGGCCGCCCCTGCAATCAGCGCATTGGCGTCAGCGGGGCCGGCGCTGAGCAGCACCTCGTAATCATCGCCGCCTGTGAGGGCCGTGATGAGGAGCCGTGGATCAAGATCGATGGCAGCACGCGCTGCCTCGGAAAGCGGAATATCTTCCGCCGAGATGCACCCACTCACGCCAGACACACGCAGCATCTTGGCTAGATCGCCGACCAGCCCATCCGAGACATCCATGCCTGCATGGGCATGGAGCTTGTCATTTGCGCTTAGAAGCGGCGTGAGTGCATTGCGCGGCTGCGGGTGCAGGTAGCGATCCAGCAGGAAGGCGCGGTGATCCTGCCCGAGCGCGCGCGCCCATGGTGCGTTGGGGTTCAAGCGCAGTTGCAGCCCGAGCGCTGCATCACCAATCGTGCCGCTCACCAACAGCACATCGCCGGGCTTTGCGCCGCCTCGCCTGAGCATTTGCCCGGTTGGCACTGTGCCAAAAGCCGTGATGCTGACCACAAGGTGCTCTGGCGACGAGACGGTATCGCCGCCAAGCAGCACACAGCCGGATGCGCGCGCCGCTGCGGCCAATCCATCAGAGAAGGCAGAAAGCCATGCCTCGTGTGTATCGCCCGTAAATGTGTCGCCCTCAAGATCACGGGGCAAGCCCAGCCCCAGCAGAAAACCGCGCGGTGTTGCTGCCTTGGCGGCGAGATCGGACAGGTTCACGCCCAATGCCTTGGCGGCGATGGAGGCCGGCGGATCATCAGCAAAGAAATGCACCCCCGCCACCAGCATGTCCTTGGTGATAACAAGTTCCTCGCCCGGCTGCACAGCGAACAGCGCCGCATCATCGGCAAGGCCAAGCCCGCCCTCGCCCGCCATCGGGGCAAAATCCCGGGCGATCAGCGTGTCGTCCGGTGATCCTGCCAAAAAC
>JBOFIL010000120.1:0-5599 GCA_051650165.1 Allobosea sp. | reverse complement strand
GAGCGTGCAAATTCCAGCTTAAGCAGGGTGGTTAACGAAGAGACGCTGAACAACGGGCAGACGCCTTGCGTTGACATTTTGTGGCCAATCCCGTTTACAGAACGGCATGAACGCATCGCGCGCCCTCGCCAGCTATTTTTGGACCTCGCTCACATAAGGCGGGGCCGCGAATATTATCGCAACGCCCGCCCAGGTCGGCGGATTGCGAAACAAGCGTCTTCCGGCCAGGGCGGCTCCGGTCGGAGAACTGAAAATGACCATGCAAGATAATGCCAAGGATGTCCGCTGGACGCCTGACAGCTGGCGCAATAAGCCCGCCGAGCAGATGCCGGATTATCCGGATGCTGCGGAACTCGCTGGCGTCGAGAAGCAGCTTTCCGGGTTTCCGCCGCTGGTTTTTGCAGGTGAGGCGCGCAAGCTCAAGCAGACGCTGGCCAAGGCCGGTGCTGGCGAGGCTTTCCTGCTTCAGGGCGGGGATTGCGCCGAGAGCTTCGAAGAACACTCGGCCGATAATATCCGCGATTTCTTCCGCGTGTTCCTCCAGATGGCAGTCGTGCTCACCTTCGCCGGCGGCGTGCCGGTGGTGAAGGTCGGGCGCGTGGCTGGCCAGTTCGCTAAGCCGCGCTCGTCCAACATGGAGAAGGTCGGCGATGTCGAATTGCCGAGCTATCGCGGCGACATTGTCAACGACATTGCCTTCACGCCAGAAGCGCGCATTCCCGATCCGCGCCGTCAGCTCATGGCCTATCGCCAATCCGCCGCGACGCTGAACCTGATCCGTGCTTTCGCGACTGGCGGCTATGCCAACCTCGAAAATGCGCATCGCTGGATGCTGGGATTTGTGGCCGGCTCGCCGCAGAGCGGGCGATACCGTGAGGTCGCGGAACGCATCACCGAGACGCTCGATTTCATGCGCGCCATCGGCATCGACCCCGAGCGCCATCAGGAGATGCGCATCACTGATTTCTACACCAGCCATGAGGCCCTGTTGCTCGGCTACGAGCAGGCGCTGGCACGAGTGGATTCGACCTCCGGCGACACCTACGCCACCTCAGGACACATGCTCTGGATCGGCGACCGCACCCGCCAGCCGGACCACGCGCATGTGGAATTCCTGCGCGGGGTGAAGAACCCGATCGGCCTGAAATGCGGGCCCTCGCTCAAGCCCGATGGCCTGTTGAAGCTGATCGACATCCTCAACCCGGAGAACGAACCGGGACGCCTGACGCTCATCGCGCGCTTTGGCGCTGACAAGGTGTTCGACCATCTGCCCGGCCTCGTGCGCGCCGTACAGCGCGAGGGGCGCAATGTGGTGTGGTCGTGCGATCCGATGCATGGCAACACCATCAAGGCCGGCTCCGGCTACAAGACGCGGCCCTTCGATCTGATCATGCAGGAGGTGCGTGGCTTCTTCGCGGTGCATCAGGCCGAAGGCACGCGCGCCGGCGGCATCCATCTTGAGATGACCGGCAAGAATGTCACCGAATGCACCGGCGGCGCGCGGGCGCTCTCAGACGCTGACCTTAACGACCGCTACCACACCTTCTGCGATCCACGCCTCAACGCCGAGCAGGCCATTGAGCTGGCCTTCCTCGTCGCCGAGCAGATCAAGAAGGACAGGGCAGGGCGCGCAAGGCCGGTGGCCGACGCTGCGGAATAGCTTTCGATTGCCCCTCACCCCGACCCTCTCCCCGCCGGGCGGGGCGAGGGGGAAGAAGCCCACTCCGACCCACTTCCCCACATGCAGGGGAGTGGGGGAAGAAGCTGCGGCGCAGGTGCGCTTCCCTTCTCCCCGCAGGCGGGGAGAAGGACAGGATGAGGGGCAACCTCTACAAGGCAGTTGGGTGCCCCCCTTGCCGCTTACCCCCCGAATCGCCTCTTTAGGTGGCGATGCTCGCTGAATTCGCCATCCATGTCTTTTCGCCTGGCCGTCTCGCTTTTCGGCGCGTCGGCCTTCACGACAAGGCAGTGGCCCTCTGGTCACGCGCCACACGCTGCCGCAGTGCATGGGCGGCGCATGAGGCAAACTGCCATGAGGTGGTGCGCGCGGCCATGGCCGCGCTACCGAGCCGGCGCACGGCGCTGGTGCTGGGCTCTGGCCTTTGCCGTGATTTCCCGCTGGATGAGCTGGCGCGCAGCTTTGAGCGCGTGGTTCTGGTCGATGCCGTGCATCTATGGCCTGTGCGGATGCGGCTCAGGCAATATCGCAATGTCGAGACGCGCTCGCGCGACCTGACGGGCGCTGTCGAGTGGCTGATCGGCAAGTGCGAGGGGCGGATTGCGCCACTGGCGGATTTTCAGGGTAATGAGGCCGTGGATTTCGTGCTCTCGGCCAATTGCCTGTCGCAGCTTCCGCTGGGGCTTGATGGCTGGATCGACGCCGATGCTGCCCGCAAGGCGCGCTGGGGCGAGGATTTCGCCGATCAGGCGATTGATTGGCATCTCAAGGACCTTGCCGGCTTCAATTGCCCGGTTTGCCTGATCAGCGATGTAGAGATGGTGGAATGCGACGCATCAGGTCGCGAGGTGGAGCGCATCGATCTGATGCGCGGGCGCTGGGAGCCGCCAAACCCGGATGCGAGCTGGGAGTGGCTGGTGGTCCCTCAAGGCGAGGCGGCCCGCGGCCACACCAGCATCCATGCTGTCCGGGCATGGAAGGACATCAGACCGATGCTGGCCTGAACGCCGGAATGCGTCAGAACTTCACGCCGCCCATGGCGCGGACCGTGTTGACGTCAACAGTCGAGCCGCGAACATCACTGAAGCGCACGAACTGGTATTCGCCGCGGATGAAGGCAAAGTCCGTTATAGCCACATCGACGCCTGCACCAGCGGCAAGGCCGTAGCCGTAATGGCTCTTGCGGTTGTCGGTGGCGGTTGTCGGGAAGCCGAGTGCATTGTTGAAGTTCGGGGCACCGTTCTGCCGGAAGGCGTAATCGATGCGGACGGATTTGTTGACATCAAAGCGCCCGACAGCGCCACCCAAGGTAAGGAACGGCAGGAAGCGGCCATAGGCGGCACCAATGCGGATGCGCGCTGTGGCATAATCATCCAGCCGCACCGTCTGGTTTGATGTCAGGGTGACATTGTGCGTCGTGCCATCGGATGTGCCGACCTGACGCGCAATGAAATCGGCGCTGGTATGGCCCTGGTTGATGCGGGTGTAATCCGCCTCGAAACCAAGCAGAATGTCGTCGATCATGTAGTTGTAACCGATCGCGCCGCCAAAATTCATCCCGCGGTCTTCGCCGGAGCGAGTCCTGATCCAGCCCGGAGGGTTCTGCTCGCTGAGCAGAATGGTCTGGCGCAACGGCCCCGATGCCACGGTTTGCAGGCTGTTGTCGAAATCGAAGTAGCTGCGCGAGACGCCCGCATGCACGCCGATGGTCAAGCCATCCCAGTTGATGCCGTTGCTGGTGGCCGTTGATCCATAGACGGTTGGCGGGGGCGGCGTCTCATGTTGCGAGCCGCGCAGTGTCGGATAATCCGCGCCAAGCGCTGTTGTCGCCATCAGGCTGAGGGCGAAACCAGTCGCAATCCATTGCACCGCACGCATGAGTGTCTCCCGAACACGCTCCGGGCAAACCATGCCCGATAGAGGAAATCCGCGATATTCATGCGCTGGTAACCCTAATGACGGGTTAAACGGCGGCAATACAGCTGTGCCAAACAGGGGCGGGGCATGCATAAGGGCGCTTTGCCTCACGCGCCGCCCGCGCTAAATGCGAAAGCATGAACACACCAGCTTCTTTCAGTATCGCGCTTGCGCAGCTCAACCCGGTGATGGGTGATATTACAGGCAATGCCGCCAAGGCACGCGCTGCACGTGCCGATGCAGCAAAGCTCGACGCTGATCTTGTGATGCTCCCCGAATTGTTCCTCTGCGCCTATCCGCCGGAGGATCTGGTCCTGAAGCCTGCCTTTAAGGATGCCTGCCGGCGTGCGCTCGATGAATTGGCCGCCGAGACCAATGATGGCGGCCCGGGGCTGCTGATCGGCCTGCCCTGGGTGGAGGATGGCCTGCTCTACAACGCCTATGCCTATGCCGATGCGGGCAAGGTTCAGGCGGTGCGCTTCAAGGTCGATCTGCCCAATTATGGCGTGTTCGATGAGAAGCGCGTGTTCACGCCCGGCCCTCTGCCCGGCCCTGTCATGGCGCGCGGCGTGCGCCTTGGGTTGCCGATCTGTGAGGACATCTGGGGCGAGGAGGTGGTGGAATGCCTTGCTGAAACCGGCGCCGAGATATTGCTTGTGCCCAATGGCTCACCCTATCGGCGCGGCGTTGTCGATGAGCGGATGAATGTCGCCGTGGCGCGCGCAACTGAGAGCGGGTTGCCGCTCGCCTACCTTAACCAGATTGGCGGGCAGGATGAGCTGGTGTTCGATGGTGCCTCCTTCGTGCTGGGGGCCAATGGCGCGCTGACACATCAATTCCCGGCCTTCGCCGAGACGATACAGCTTGTCACCTTCGAGAAGCAGGCGGGGCGCTGGGTGCCGCAGGCTGGCGAGAAGGCATTGATCGAGGAGGAGCAACAGGCCGATTATGCCGCCTGCGTTCTGGGCCTGCGCGATTATGTCAACAAGAACGGCTTCCCCGGCGTGGTGCTGGGGCTGTCTGGCGGTGTCGATTCAGCCATCTGCGCGGCGATGGCGGTAGATGCGCTGGGTGCTTCTCGCGTGCACTGCGTCATGCTGCCCTATTGTTACACCTCGGATGAGTCGCTGAATGACGCCCGCGCCTGCGCAAAGGCGCTTGGCGTGCGCTATGACACGCTGCCCATCGCCCCGGCTGTGGAGGGGCTGGAAGCGGTGCTGGCCCCCGCCTTTGAGGGCCGCGCCCGCGACATCACTGAGGAGAACATCCAGAGCCGCGCGCGCGGCACGCTGCTGATGTCACTCTCCAACAAGTTCGGGCCCATGGTGGTGACCACCGGCAACAAATCCGAGATGAGCGTCGGTTATGCCACGCTTTATGGCGACATGAATGGCGGGTTCAACCCCATCAAGGACCTCTACAAGATGGAGGTCTTCGCGCTGTGCCATCTGCGCAACCGCTGGCAGCCTGAGGGCGCTCTGGGCCCATCAGGCGAAGTGATCCCGCACAACATCATCGTCAAGCCGCCCACGGCGGAATTGCGCGAGAACCAGAAGGACCAAGATTCGCTGCCTCCCTATGAGGTGCTCGATGATATCTTGCGCTGCCTTGTCGAAGAAGAAATGCGCCTCGCCGACATCATCGCGCGGGGCCATGACGAGGCAGTGGTGAAGAAGATCGAGCGGCTGCTTTATCTGGCCGAAGACAAGCGCCGCCAATCTGCGCCGGGCGTGAAGGTGACGAAACGTAGCTTCGGCAAGGAGCGCCGTTATCCGATCGTCAACAAATTCCGCGATGCAGGGGCAAGCGCTTACCAACCCGCCAATGCACCGGTCGGCGCAGGGCGCGGCAATGGCGACTTCTTCGATGGTTAAGGGCTCAGCTCCGAGTTTGCCGCTCACGCTCAATCTCGCGTGACAGCCAACGTTGGTGAAGCTTGAGGGCCAGATAGCCGCAAGCCATGACGGTGCATGGCAAAACGACAAAGGCCAACCACATTTCCTT
>JBOFIL010000119.1:0-12891 GCA_051650165.1 Allobosea sp. | reverse complement strand
CGAACGCGCCCTGATCAGCAATGGCGATGCGCTCGCCGCGCATGGCAAAATCGGCATGGCCCAACGCTCTTTGTTTGCGCCGGAAGCGCCCGATCTGGAGGGTTTCCATCAACCGCCCCAGCGTCGGGCTGGGCTTGGCCTGGCGCTCTTCCATCGCGGCGCAGACAATCGCGGTGAGATCGCCCACATCCTTGGCCACGAGGAAATAGGCCTTCATGAACCGCTCGACTGAGGAAAGCCCATCGCGCCCGGCATAGCCAATGCGCTCGGCCACCAGCCGTTGCAGATCAAAGGAGAGGCGCTCTTCCGGCCTGCCTGTGATAAAATGCATCCAGGAGCGCACTCGCCACAGGAATGCTTCCGAGCGGCGGAAGACGCCAAGCTCCGATCTGGTGAAGAGCCCGGCATTCACCAGTTCTTCGGGCGTCTCCACCTTGTAAGTATAGCGCGCGATCCAGAACAGGGTGTTGAGGTCGCGCAGCCCCCCCTTGCCGTCCTTGACATTGGGCTCGACCAGATAGCGCGAGCGCCCGGCCCGGTTGACACGGTTGTCGCGCTCCAGAAGCTTGGCCTCGACAAAGGCCGCCGCCGTGCCATCAATGACGTCGGAAGTGAAACGCCGGCGGAACTCATCGAAAAGGCTCTGATCGCCACAGATGAAGCGCGCCTCCAGCAGCGCGGTGCGGATGGTCATGTCGGCGCGTGCCTCGCGCACGCAATCATCGACCGAGCGGGTGGAATGGCCCACCTTCAGCTTCATGTCCCAGAGCGGATAGAGCATGGACTCCACCACGCTCTCACCCCAGGCCGTCTGCTTGTGCGGCTGGAGGAACAGCACATCGACATCCGAGCCCGGTGCCAGCGTGCCGCGCCCATACCCACCCACCGCCACCACGGCGATCCGCTCGGACTGGGTGGGGTTGGTGATGGGGTAGGCATGGCGCGTCGCTGAATGGTGCAGCGCCTTGATCACGCCATCCATCACATCTGACAAGAGACGCACGCAGGCCATGCCGTCGCGCTGGCTTTCCAGCAATCCCTGCGCAGCTTCGCGGCCTTGCTCAAGGCAGCCGGCAAGATGGGCGACCATCGCCCCGCGCAAGCCATCATGGCTTGCATTCCCGGCAACAGCCTCTGCAGCAGCGATCGGATCGCGCAGGAAGGCGTCGAATGAGGGAGAATCGGGCGTAACTGTCATGGGATGTATTCGGTAGCATGTTGCAGGCCAGCAGGCATGCGGCTTATTTACATTGTATAATGTGATATGAAATAATTCACGTTATAATTCAGTTTTGTTTGACAATTCACTTTGTCTGATTTACAGAACGATACGCGCCGATTTGAGCCGTCAGCTTGCGGGCGCGAAACAAGTGCAGCTAAAGCGCCGGGGTGAGGACAGCAGAGGGTTTCTGGCTGCAAACCCCTTCGCGATCATCGTATGAAGGGAAATACCTATGTCTTCCAATCGTTATATCACCACTCGCCGCGCCATTCTGGCCGCCATTGCCGGCCTTGGGCTTGCGTTCGTTTCGCCAAACGCTGAGGCGCAAGGCGCCAAGGAAATCCGCCTCGACTGGGCGACCTATAATCCGGTCTCGATTGTGCTGAAAGAGCGCGGCATCCTTGAAAAAGCGCTGGAAGCCGATGGCATCAAGGTGCGCTGGGTGCAGTCGCTGGGCTCCAACAAGGCGCTTGAGTTCCTCAATGCTGGCTCGATTGATTTTGGCTCCACGGCTGGTTCAGCCGCGCTGGTCGCGCGCATCAATGGCAACCCGATCAAGGCGGTCTATGTCTATTCGAGGCCGGAATGGACCGCGCTCGTCACCACAGAGAAGGCTGGCGTCAAGACAGTCGCCGATCTCAAGGGCAAGCGCGTCGCCGTCACGCGCGGCACTGATCCGCATATCTTCCTGGTGCGGGCACTGGCCGAGGCCAAGCTCACCGACAAGGATGTGAAGTTCGTGCTGCTCCAGCATGGCGATGGGCGTCTGGCGCTGGAGCGCGGCGATGTCGATGCCTGGGCCGGGCTTGATCCGATCATGGCGGCTGCCGAGCTGGAGAGCGGCGCCAAGCTGTTCTACCGCAAGCCGGAAGCGAACACCTGGGGCATCCTCAACGTGCGGGAGAGTTTTGCCGCCGAGAACCCTGATCTCGTGCGCAAGGTGCTGGCAGCTTATGAGGAGGGTCGCAAATGGTCGCTGGCCAATCCGGCTGAATTGAAGACCCTGCTCGCCACCGCCGCCAAGCTGCCGGAGAATGTGGTGGAGCGCCAGCTCACCCGCACCGAGCTGACCCATTCGGCCATCGGCCTGTCGCAATATGAATCGATCCGCGCGGCCGGTCAGGCGCTGGTGGAGGCGGGCGTGCTGCCAGCCAACACGGATGTGAAGGGCGCGCTTGATGCGCTGCTGGATCGTCGTTTCACCGCCGCAAAAGCCGCAAGTATCAAATGAACAGCAGTGAAATAAGGAAGCTGCTCGCGTGAGCGCGGAAGCCACCCTGCAGGCAGCAGCCGGAGAGACAGTGCCGGCGGCGGGGCAGACAAAGCCCCGCCGTTTCGGCTTGTCGGCGCTTGGCCTGGCGGGCATCGCTCTGCCCGTCTTCATCGGCCTCGTCTGGGAGCTGGCCGTCGCAGCGGGCTGGATCGGCGGGCGGCTCACGCCCCCACCCTCAATCATCGGCAAGACGCTTTGGGAGCTGGCGCAATCGGGCGAACTCTGGACGCATGCTGCCGCGACCCTGCTGCGTGTTGGCGCTGGCTTTGGCCTTGGTGCGCTGATGGGCACCGTGTTTGGTGTCATCTGCGGCGCGCTCCCCATCGCGCGCAATTTGCTTGACCCGACGTTGCAGGCACTGCGCGCCATTCCCTCCATTGCCTGGGTGCCGCTGTTCATTCTCTGGCTCGGCATTTTCGAGGCGTCGAAAGTGGCGCTGATCGCCGTCGGTGTGTTCTTCCCGGTCTATCTTGGCGTGATGGCCTCGATCCTCTCGATCGACCGCAAGATCGTCGAGGTCGGCCGCGTGTTTCGCCTCTCGCGCATCCAGATGGGCCGGCGCGTGCTTTTGCCCGCCATTTTGCCGGATTGGATCACGTCCCTGCGCTCCGGCTTAGGCCTTGGCTTCATGTTCGTTGTCGCAGCCGAGTTCATGGGCGCGAGCGAGGGGCTGGGCTATTTGCTGGTCGATGGCCAGCAGCTTGGCCGGCCAGACCGCATCATCGCCGCCATCATTGCCTTCGCGCTGCTGGGCAAGCTCGCTGACAGCGTCTTGGTTGCCATCACCCGCCCGTTCCTTGCCTGGCAGGATACGGCGCGGGGCAGATTGTGAGGCGCCGCCATGCTCACGCTTGATGCGCTTTCCAAGACCTATGCCGATGGCACCGAGGCGTTGCGGCGCGTCTCACTCACCATCCCGAATGGCGAGATTGTCGCGCTGCTGGGCGGCTCCGGCTGCGGCAAGACCACATTGCTGCGGCTCGTGGCAGGCCTTGATGCGCCCTCTGCCGGGCACATCCGCCTTGATGATGAGAGCATTGTCGCGCCCCATGCCAGCGTCGGCATCATCTTCCAGGAACCTCGTCTGTTGCCATGGCTGACCATTGCACAGAATGCCGGCTTTGGCCTGATGCACCTGCCTGAAGCCAAGCGCGAGGCGCTGGTCGCCAATGCACTGACGCGTGTCGGGCTTGAGGGCCAGGGTGGGCGCTGGCCGCGCGAGCTTTCCGGCGGGCAGCAGCAGCGTGTGGCAATAGCGCGCGCGTTGGTGACGCGGCCCAAGCTGCTCTTGATGGATGAGCCCTTCTCGGCGCTCGATGCCATGACCCGCGCCAGCCTGCATCGCCATCTGCTCTCCCTCTGGGAAGAGAGCCGGCCGACTGTGCTGATGGTGACGCATGATGTCGAGGAGGCCGTGACCCTGGGCGATCGCATCATGGTGATGCAGCCGCATCCAGGCCGCATCTTCGATGAGTTGCATAATCCGCTGGCGCGTCCACGCGATGTGCTCTCGCCCGCCTTCGAGGGCCTGAAGCGCTCAGCGCTGCGCCTGCTGGATGAGTCAATCAATGCAGATCGTCGTCATGTTCCGCGCGAGGCGGAAACGGCAGGCCTGTGGTGGTGAAGTCTGTGGTGGTGAAGAAGGAGATGGTTCCATGTCGCTGATCCATGCCGCCGATGATGCCCGCCGCTCACCGCTCAGCGGGCAGAACATTGCCCTCGGCCTTGGCCTTGCGCTGATTGCTGCGCTGGCTGTCATGGTCTGGAGCACGGGCGTGAGCGCAGGCGTCAATGCGCCGCGTCTCACCGCGCTGGTGCTGGTGGGGGCGGCTTTGGGCCTTGTGCTGCACCGGGCGGATTTCGGCTTTGCCGGCGGCTTTCGCGCTGTGGTCGAGCGGCGCGACATGTCGGCCTTCCGCGCCCATGTGCTGATGCTGGCGATCTTGAGCGCCATTGCGCTGCCGCTGCTGGCCATGGGTGAGATTTTCGGCCAGCGGCTGGTGGGTGTTGTCACGCCGGTTGGCGTGTCCTTTGTCTTTGGCGCATTGCTGTTCGGTGTCGGCATGCAGGTGGGTGGTGGCTGCGCGTCAGGCACGCTCTATGGCCTTGGCGGCGGCGATGCCCGGCTTGGCCTCACCTTCATCGGTTTTGTTTCAGGCTCGACTCTGGCCGCCTCGCAGATGGAATTCTGGTGGTCATTGCCAAAGCTGGAGGCCGTGACATTGCTGCAATCCACCACGCTCCCCTATACGCTGGCGATTCAGGCTGTGTCACTCTTGGCTTTTTTCGGCCTGTTGAAGTTCTTCGGTTGCCGCCGCAGCGAAGAGCATGCCGAAGAACCCACACGGGTCTGGCCGCTCTGGGTCGGCGGCGTGTTGCTGGCTTTGCTCAATGGCGCGGTGCTGGTGCTCTCCGGGCAGCCTTGGGGCGAGGCCCCGGCCTTCGCGCTTTGGGGCTCCAAGATAGTGGCGGCCTTTGGCGTCGATGTGCTGTGGTGGGAGTATTGGGCAAGGCCCGGCTTTGACCGGCAGATCGAGCAGTCGATCTTTCTCGACAGCGTCTCGATCCTCAACATCGCGATCATGGTCGGCGCGCTGATCGCCGCTGCTTCCGCTGGCCAGTTCCGGCTGGTTGCCCCGCGCGATTGGCGCGTCTGGGCAGCGGCGCTGGTGGGCGGGTTGATGATGGGATTTGGCGCGCGCCTCACCAATGGCTGCAATATCGGCGCTTATGTCAGCGGCGTGGGCACTGGCGCGCTTTCCGGCTGGGTGTGGCTGGCGCTGGCGCTCATCGGCAGCTATGTCGGCGCGAGGCTCAGGCCAGCACTCGGCCTCAAGGTCGCCATCCGCACTGATGGCGGCGGTTGCTAATAAAGGGACACCACAATGGATGCTGATGCGCTGCGGGCCATGCAGGCCCCGATCAAGGACCGTTACCGCGATACGCCCGATGCGGCGGTGATCACGCTCAAGGCGCGCGGCGAGCTGGATGATCAGCACATCGCCTGCAAGGTTGAAACCGGGCGTGCGCTCGCCATTGCAGGGCTGCACCCCGCCACAGGCGGCTCCGGCGCGGAGTTATGTTCGGGCGATATGCTGCTGGAGGCGCTTGTCGCCTGTGCCGGTGTGACCCTCAAGGCCGTCGCGACCGCGCTTGGCATTGAGCTGAAGAAAGGCGAGGTCCATGCCGAGGGCGACCTCGATTTCCGTGGCACGCTGGGCGTCGCCAAGGACGCCCCCGTGGGCTTTCGCGCCATCCGGCTCTCGTTTGAAGTGGAAAGCGATGCCACAGAAGAGCAACTCGCCACCTTGCTCAAGCTCACCGAACGCTATTGCGTCGTGTTCCAGACCATCAACACCAGGCCCGCGCTGACCGCGGTATTGAATCTGGCTTCGTGAAGCTGCGCTACTGCTGAGGCAGGCTTGCCTCAGGCGCGGCCCTCGGCGAGGTAGCGCTTGGCGAGGAGCTTGGCCTCTTCCACCGCCGGCTGGTCGAACGGATCAATGCCCATGGCATAGCCGGCAAGGATCGTCTCCAGCATGAAGTGCATCAGCAATTCACCCATGCTGGCCTCATTCAGGCTTGGCAGGTGGATATGCCGCACCGGGCAGCCGCGCGCGGCGAAGGTATCGATCATGGCGAGGCCCTGCGCCGCCACGAGATCGCCAATGGTTTTGCCGGCAAAGCCGGGCTCGCCCGCTTGCGCGGCGAGCTTTGCATCGATGCGCGGGCCTGTGCCAGCAACATCAAGCGTCATCACGGTGAACAGCTTGTCTGCCGGGCCGGCGAGATAAAGCTGCTGCTGCGAGTGTTGATCGACTGGTCCAAGCGCAGCAACAGGCTGCGTGCCATGGCTATCCTTGCCAAGGCTCTCGGCCCAGAGCTGCACCCACCAGCGCGCCAGCCGCTCGAAGCGATCACCATAGCCCATCAGCACGGCGATGCCCTTGCCGGCCTTGGCTGCGGCAATGTTGAGCGCTGCGCCCGATGCTGCCGGAATGTCGCGCGCGGATTTGCCAGCGAGTATCGGTGTCAGCGCGCGGCCTGCGCCTGCGCGGATGGCGGCAATGTCGAGCCCCAGCAGCGCCGCCGGCAACAGGCCGACATTGGTCAGGATGGAGTAGCGCCCGCCAACGCCCGTATGGTGCGCGATGAATGGCGAACCATAGGGCTCCAGCAGCGCCCGCAAGGCATTGCGCCCGCCCGGCTTGACCGGCTCGGACAGCCCAAAGATGCGGCTGCCAATCTCCCCGCCAAAACCGGCCTCGGTCAACGCCGTGATCAGCGCCATGGTCTGCGTCAGGGTTTCGCCCGTGCCGCCGGATTTGGAGATGGCCACCGCCTTGGTGGTGGCAAGCGGCAGGCGCTCAAGCAGCGCGCCAAAGCTCAGCGGATCGAGATTATCAAGGAAATGCAGGCGGGGGCCTTTTGCAAGCCGCCCCAATCCCGGCACGGCATGGTCGGCCAACTGTGCCAATGTCTGCCCGCCCAGCGATGAACCACCCGTACCGAGCAGGAGAATGTCGGTCGCGCCTGCGCTCAGGCGTCTGGCAAAATCGACGGTCTCGGCAAGGTCGCCTGTCTCAGCCGGAAGACCGAGCAAGGCGAGCGCGCCGCTGGTTGCCTCGCCGCGCAGCCGCGCCAGGGCGGGCTCCACATCGCGCAGCGCAGAGGCATGAAGTTCATCGGAGATGCCGCTCGCGCCGATTGCGGAAGCAAGCGCCTTGTCGAGGGTCTGATGCATGTGCGATCCGCAGCTTTCAGGACTGTGCTTAGACGAGGCCAACGGGCTGACCGACAGCCGCCACCAGCAGCTTGCCATCGCCATAGAGCCGTGTGGCGGTGCGTTTGAGATCATCCATCGTCAGCGCGTGGAACAGACCGTTGCGTTTGCTGACATAATCCGGCGCGAAGCCGTCCATGGCCACGCGCAGATATTCGCTGGCTATCTTGCCCGAGGTGTCGAAGCGCAGGGGATATGAACCAGTGAGATATTTCACCGCCGCATCATGCTCTTCTGCGCTGGGGCCATTGGCGGCAAGCTTTGCCATCTCCTCGCGGATGACATCAAGCGACTCCGCCGCGCGCTCGTTTTTTGTGGCCGTGCCGCCTACATGCAGGCCGAGCGCCGCATAGGGCATGAGGGAGGACGAGACGCCGTAAGCCAGGCCGCGCTTTTCGCGCACCTCCATGAACAGGCGCGAGGTGAAGGCCGAGCCACCCAGAATGTGGTTCACCACTGTTGCCGCTATGAAATCAGGATCATGGCGCATCAGCCCTGCGCCGGCAAAGCGCAGCACAGTCTGCGGCACATCCATGTGCTCGATGAACACGCGGCCCAATCCGGCAAGCGAAACCCGGGGCGCTGCATGCGCGCTTGCCTGCGGCAGATACGCAAATACGGCGTCAATCTCCGCAGCTGCCTCATCGGGGGTCATGTCCGCGACGAGCATGATCTTGAGACCATCGCGCACAAGAAGACGCGGCATATGCGCCTTGAGATGGTCCGATGAGATCGCGGAAACAGCCTCCGGCGTTCCCTTCACGGGAAGCCCGTAGGAATGGCCCGGAAAGGCATTGCGCGCAAAAACATCGCGGCAAATCGCCTCGGGCGACTGCAGTTCTGTGCGAAGCCCGGCCAGAATCTGGCCGCGCACGCGCTCCACAGCCTGAGCTTCGAAATGTGGCTGGGAAATCGCCATTCGCAGCAAATCGAATGCCTTGCCGCGATGCTTGGCAAGACTTCTCACCGTGCCACGAAACTCATCACGCGAGGCATCGAAGCGCTGGCTGATGGCATGGTCGGCAAGTTGGGCCTGAAAGGCCTCGGCATTGAGATGCCCTGCGCCCTCATCCAGCATTGCGGAGATGAAGTAGCTGAGCCCCGGCATGGTGTGCGGGTCGGTGCTCGCGCCGCCCGGGCAGGCAAAATCAAGCACCACCAGCGGCAGTCCGGGCGAGCGTGCGAACCAGAGATCAAGGCCGCCCGGCGTGCGGATGACCTCGACGGCGGAATGATTGGCGGCAGGAGCCTTCATGGGGCTGGCAACATTCATGGGGTGGGAAGCATTCATGGCTTTGGCCTTGCGCTCATGCCGGCAGCAGCACACCGGCGACTGCCGGTGCTGCAAAACAACGCGCCACGGCGTGTCGCGCGTCTTCGCTCGTCACGGCCTCGATGCGCTCCGGCCATGCGTCAACGCTTTCGACTGTATCGCCGACAGCCAGGGCTGCGCCATATGTGCGCGCCATGGTGGCCTGACTGTCACGGCCGTAGATTGTGTCCGCAACGAGCTTTGTGCGGGCCCGCTGCAATTCCGCTTCGGTCGGCCCAGTGCGGATAAAATCGTCAATCACGGCACTCAGCGCATCATCCAGCCGCTCCAGCGAAACGCCCTCCGCCGGCACAAGGCCGGCATAGACCGCGCCGGCATCGCGCAGGCTGCTCATGTAGCCCAGGCTGGCACTGACCGCGAGGCGTTGCTCGGCCACAAGCGCGCGGTAGACGCGCGATGTTGTGCCATCGCCAAGGATCGAGACAGCGACATCGAGCCCATAGGCAAGATCAGGCTGGGAAAGATAGGAGCCGGTGGTCCAAATCTTGTCGAATTTAGGCTGCTGGACGCGCGCATCGCGCTTTTCGATGCGCCGCGGCGCTGCCTGTGCGTGCAGGGCTGTGCGTTCATCGCGCGGCTTCACACCGCGGGCCGCCACCTTGCCATATGTGGCTTCCGCGCTTTTCAGAACCTCATCAAGCGTGGTGTCGCCAGACACCACGAGGATCGCGTTTTCAGGCGCATAAAAGCGCTGGTAATAGGAGAATGCATCATTGCGCGAGAGGCTTTCGATCTCTTCCTGCCAGCCAATGATGGGGATCGCGTAAGGGTGGCCGGCGAAGACCGCGCGCATCACCTCTTCATCAAGCTGTGCGTCAGGGTTGGCATCGACATGCATGCGGCGCTCTTCCAGCACCACATCACGCTCGGGCGCGACCACGGCTTCCTCGAAAGCGAGGCCATGCATGCGGTCCGCCTCATAATCCATAACGGTGCGCAAATGCTCGCGCGGCACACGCTGGAAATAGGCGGTGTAATCGAGCGAGGTGAACGCATTCTCCTGCCCGCCAAGCCCGGCAATGGTCCGCGAAAATGTCCCTTCGGGATACTTCTTCGTGCCCTTGAACATCAGATGTTCGAGAAAATGCGCAATGCCAGATTTGCCTGCCGGATCATCAGCCGAGCCGTTGCGATACCAGACCATGTGGGTGACAACCGGCGCGCGGTGGTCGCGGATCAGCACAATGTCGAGGCCATTGGCGAGGCGTGCGGTTTCGATGGGGGTGTGCAAGGGAGTTCCCGGAAGTTGGAAAAATGCGCGATAGAATGGCCACGTGGCGGTGGTTCATTCTCGCTCCAGATGAATATAAGCGGCATTGCGCGATAAGCCAGCCCTTGCCGCTGGCTTATGTGACCGGCGCCTCAGCGTCTGTTCTGCTCTTGCTGAAACTCGGTCTGCCCGAACCTGCTCTCGACGGGTGCAGGCGCTTCCCTTGTGCGGGTGAACTCGCCAGCACCGGCTGGCTTGCGCAAGCCTTCTGGCGGATCAGACAGATAGCGCCGGGGCGGCTCCTGTCCAAGCTTGACGCTGTCGACTGCATTGGCGGCGCGGCGGGCAGCGAGTTCACGCCCCTGAATGATGGGAGCCGTCATCGTCTCGAAGGGGCTCTCATCGAACTGGGACCGGTAAGGCGTGGTGGGGGTGCCGCCTTGTATCCGGCCTCGCCTGATTTCTTCTTGCGAGAGCAGCGGGCGCTGGCCCTGGATGTATTTTTCGCGCTCGGTCGCGGGCAGCAGCGAATCCCTGGCGGCAGCCTTGCGCGCCTCGACATCAGGATCCTTGGGCCAATTGGCGCGGCGCTCGGCGGTGGGGGCCTGCGGTGTGCGCAGCCCTGTGGCTGGCGGAACCACCAGCGGCGCGCGTTCGCGATACTGGATGTCGTCCTGCGGTGCTGGCAGCACGCCAATGACGCCAAGCATGTTGCGGATGGCAGCGCCTTCCTGCGCGAGGGCCGGCTGGGCACTCATGCCCGCGAGGGCGCATGCTGCCACTGCAACAACACGAAGCTTGCCATTCATTCTAGACATCCCGCTCAGTTGTATCGCCATGATGTGCATCTTGGATGCACGCATTGCAGCACGAAAACGCAATTATGTGGCGAATTCGCGGCTGAGCCCGCGCTGGTCACGTGAGCTGCCGCTTATCCCCGATGAAGGCGTCATACAGCAAACCGGCCACACCGACAACGATAGCCGCATCGGCAACGTTAAAGACGTACCAGCTCCACTCGCCGAGATAGAAATGTGCGAAATCAAACACCGCGCCGTAAGCTGCGCGGTCCACCGCATTTCCAAGCGCGCCGCCGATGATCAAGCCCAGCGAGGTGGCGCTCATCCGGGTTTCTGACTTCCACATCATCCAGCCGAGCCAGATAGCGGCGGCGAGCGAGAGACCAATCAGGAGCCAGCGGCCAAGATCGCTGTTCTGCTGGAACATGCCGTAGGAGATGCCCCGGTTCCACACCACAGTCAGCTCGAAGAAGGACGAGATAGGGAAGGGCCCCTTCTCGACAATCTGCGCCACCAGCAGCAGCCAGAGCTTGCTGGCCTGGTCCGCCAGAAAGGTGACGGCAGTGATGAGGATGCCAAGACGGCGCAGGTTCGGCTGCTGCGCCGCCATCTGTGCGTGAGGCTCACTCATCCCGTTGCGCCCATCGCATCCCACTCGCGGAGCGCCGCCGCATCGCGCGGGGTGATGTCGGGATGGGCAGGGTCAGCGGTTGCGGCGTCGAAATAGCGCCATGAGCGTGCGCATTTGATGCCGTTTGCGCGCGTCACTTCAACCGCAACGCCCTTCACCTCGTTGAGGCGGAAAGCAGCGTCCGGCCCTTCGCCTGCGACAATCGAAATGTCGGAGGTGATGCAGATTTCAGCAAAATCTTCGCCTTCCAGCGCGGCTCGCAGGGCAGGATCAGCGATATGCACGACGGGCGCGGCCTCCAGCGAGGAGCCGATCTCCTTGGCGGCACGGGCGATCTCCAGCGCGCCTGTCACCACGCGGCGGATGTCGCGGATCGTCTCCCATTTGGCCGCCAGCGCCTCATTGCGCCAGCCCTCCGGAATGACTGGAAACGCCTCCAGATGCACCGAGCCGCCAGCGGCCTTCACATCAGGATAGCGCTCCAGCCAGGCCTCTTCCGATGTGAAAACAAGGATCGGCGAGAGCCAGAGGGTTACCGCACGGAATATTTGTTCGATTGTTTCAAGGGTTGCGTGCCGTTTCAGGCTCGATGGGGCTTCGCAATAGAGCGTGTCTTTCCGCACATCGAAATAAAACGCCGATAGATCCGAGTTCATGAATTGAGCGAGCAAGGACAGCACGCGCTTGTAGTCATAGGTGGCATAGGCCTCGCGGATCAGCTCATCGAGTTCCGAGAGGCGGTGGAGCATATATTTCTCAGCGCCAGTCATAACCTGAGATCCTACGGCCTGCTGCTCATCATAATGCGCCAGCGAGCCAAGCATCCAGCGGATGGAATTGCGCAGCTTGCGATAGGTCTCGACGAAGGTTTTGAGAATTTCCGGGCCGATGCGCAGATCATCGGAATAATCCGAGGCCGCGACCCAAAGGCGCAATATGTCAGCGCCTGAATCCGCGATCACCTTTTGCGGCGCGACGACATTACCCTTGGACTTGCTCATCTTTTCGCCCTTTTCATCAAGGACGAAACCATGGGTGAGCACCACATCATAGGGCGCGTGGCCCCGCGTGCCGCAGCTTTCCAGCAGGCTCGAATGAAACCAGCCGCGATGCTGATCCGAGCCTTCCAGATACATCACGCGGTCCTCACCCCCCGCACCGTGATGGCGCAAATTGGCAAGATCCGGGAAATGCGCCGGCGTGTTCAGCACATAGGAATGGGTCGAGCCTGAATCGAACCAGACATCGAGCACATCGCTCACCTTCTCATAGGCAGCTGGATCAAATCCGAACTGCATGAGGATGCGCTTTGGCGTTTCATCCTCAAACCACGCATCCGCGCCATGAGCTTCGAAAGCCTGCGCAATGGCGGCATTAACGTCGGGGTTCTTAAGGACGACTCCCGTGTCCTTATTGACGAACACCGTGATCGGCACGCCCCAGGCGCGCTGGCGCGACACCACCCAATCGGGCCGGTTTTCGATCATGCCATTGATGCGATTTTCACCAGAAGCCGGCACCCACTGCGTTTGTTTGATCGCGCCAAGCGCCACCTCGCGCAGCGTGGGCGTGTTGGTGCCGGAGCCATTCGCCTCAAACGCCTTGTCCATGGCGATGAACCATTGCGGCGTGTTGCGGA
>JBOFIL010000118.1:0-3718 GCA_051650165.1 Allobosea sp. | reverse complement strand
GTGGACCAGCCGCGCAACCTCGCCAAATCGGTCACGGTGGAGTAAGCAGCTCAGGCGCGGGGGCATTGCCGCCGCGCGCATCCGTCTATCGTGGCTGATGCGGCACCCTGAGGCTGGCTATCTCCATGTTGTTGCTCATTGTCGGACTTGTTCTCCTGCTCGGTGCCCATGGTTTCACCATGAGCCGGGAGCGACGCGCCGCCTTGCTCGAAAAACTCGGCGACGGTGGCTACAAGGGCGCTTATTCCGTTGTTGCCCTGATCGGCCTTGCGCTGGTGATCTACGGCTTTGGCCAGTATCGCGCCACGGGCTGGATCAATGTCTGGAACCCGCCGGCCTGGACCCGGCACTTGTCACTGCTGTTGATGCTGCCGGTGTTCATCCTGCTGCTTTCGACGCGTGCAGGCGCCATCAAGAAGGCCGTGAAGCATCCGATGCTGTTGGCTGTAAAGATCTGGGCGACAGCGCATCTCATTGCCAATGGCGACCTCGGCAGCATGCTTCTCTTCGGTGGTTTTCTGGCCTGGGCCGTTATGGCGCGGATCTCGATCAAGCGCCGCCCCGAAGAGGCATTGGCTGCTGCGGAGCGCGCTTCGATGCGCTTTGGCAGCAATGATATGATCGCGATTGGTGCTGGTCTTGCGGCCTATGTGGCGTTTGCCTTCTGGCTGCATCCGCTGCTGATTGGCGTGTCAGTGACCGGGCGCTGATGCCGCGTGATGTCTGAGGTTTTCGCATTTCACCTTGCCGCCACTGACTGCACAGCCCGCACGGGCGAAATCCGCTGCCCGCGCGGCGTCATTCGCACGCCGGCCTTCATGCCGGTTGGCACTGCCGCGACCGTCAAGGGCATGTATCCCGATCAGGTGCGGGCGCTTGGCGCGGACATTGTGCTTGGCAACACCTATCACCTGATGCTCCGCCCTGGAGCGGAGCGCATTGCTGGCCTGGGCGGCCTGCACCGCTTCATGAATTGGCCGCACCCGATCCTGACGGATTCAGGCGGATTTCAGGTCATGTCGCTGTCGCAGCTGCGCAAGGTGACCGAAAGCGGCGTCACCTTCCGCTCGCATATCGATGGCTCGAAGCATGAGCTGACGCCAGAGCGCTCCATCGAAATCCAGAACCTGCTGGGCTCTGACATTGTCATGCAGCTTGATGAATGCGTGGCGCTGCCTTGCGAGGACAAGGTGGCCGAGAAGGCGATGCGCCTTTCGCTGCGCTGGGCCGAGCGCTGCATCGCGGCCTTTGGCGATCATGCGGGCAGGGCGCTGTTCGGCATCGTGCAGGGCGGCGCGAATGTGGCCTTGAGGCGGACAAGTGCGCGCGAACTCGTGGCGCTCGACATGAAGGGCTATGCGATTGGCGGGCTGGCCGTGGGCGAGCCGCAGGAGATCATGCTCGCCATGATCGAAACCGTGGAGCCGCTGCTGCCGCAATCCAAGCCGCGCTACCTCATGGGCGTCGGCACCCCTGACGACATTGTCGAGGCCGTACGGCGCGGTGTTGATATGTTCGATTGCGTGATGCCGACGCGGGCAGGGCGGCATGGGCAGGTGTTCACGCGCTTCGGGCGAATGAACCTGCGCAACGCCAAACATGCTGATGACTCGCGCCCCATCGACGAGGCGTCATCCTGCCCCGCCACGCGCGATTGGAGCCGGGCCTATCTGCATCATCTCGTCAAGGCCGACGAGATGCTCGGCAAGATGCTGCTGACCTGGGTGAACCTCGCCTATTATCAGGATCTGATGGCAAGCCTGCGCGCCGCCATCGCAGCCGGCACCTTCGCTGACACTGCGGCCCAGATCAAAGAGGCATGGGCGCGCGGCGAGGACTGAGGGCCAAGCCTTTGAGGGCCAAGCCTTTGAGGGCCAAGCCTTCGAGGGCCACTTCAACTCGTTAGTCTGCTCTCAGCCTGCGCAGCAGCCTAGAACCACCTGACTCTCATCGGGCGATAGACGCGCCGCCTGGCATAGGCGCGCCGATAAACGGGGCGACGATAGACCCTGCGCCTGTAGACTGGGCGCGCATAGGCCCTGCGCCGATAGACACGCCGCCTGCCATATCCCCGGCCATACACGCGCCGGCGGCCATATCTGCGCCGGCGATACTGGCTGAAGTCGGATGAAGTGTCTTCAACCTTGGCGGCCAGGTCCTTTGCATCAGATGTCGGCGGCGAGGCTGCCGGAGCCGATCCATTGGCCGATGCCTCATCAGGCTGTGTCACGACAACCGCCGCTGCCAGACCTGCAAGTAACGTGAGAAAACCTCTACGGTTCATTGAAAGCCCCTGCCATGCATGAGTGTTTTCACAAAACCAGAAAGCAGCCCAGCAATTGCTGACCGAGACCGAGAGTTCCACAAATTCACATCAATTGAAAGCGGAATAAGGTTGTTTCAGAAAAGCTCTCAGCCGGGCCGATAAATCTCTGATCAACGGTTGAAGCGGCCGTAATCCAATGGCACGCAGCGGTAGCCGACAAAACACTGGTAGGTGTCGGTGGTGGGGATGAAGGCGGCTTTGGTTGTCTCGCCCACGCTGCAAAATTGAGCGCTCGTGACATAGCGATCATAGATATGGCGGCTGGAATACACCACAGCAGCACCACGCGAGTTGACCAGAGCGCGCGCCTGTCCGCATGAGATTTCCGGCGGGGTGGATTGAGCCATGGCAATGGCAGGCGACAGAATGGCGCTGGCCAAGATGATCAAACGCGCGAGTGACATGCTGAGTCCTCCTTGTGCGCCGCAGCCTCGTGACTGCAACAGCCTACTCCGTTCATGGCGGAATGCCAGAACCAAAGCTGCAAGGCAGGCTTACCTAACGGGAATGTGTTTCTTGCTGGCGCGCAATTGACGCGCTTCACCCTGGCAGCGATCCGAGCAATATTTCACCTCATCCCAGTTTTTCGCCCAGGCCTTGCGCCAGACCATGGGCCGGGTGCAGTGGGCACATTCCTTCACGGGGAGGTCGCTCTTCTTGCGCATATCTGGCATTCTTGGTTTCGCGATTCCGCATGTGAGTGTCGCGCAAGAACATAGCGCATTTGTTGCGACAGCAAGTGGCATGGATCAGTGGAAGTTCACCAATTGATAACCTCGTGCAGGCATCGCGTGCTGATTGCCGGTACATCCTGGAGCAAGAGATGATGATCAATGGCCTGACCAGAAGAGCCGTCCTTGCCATGGCCGGATTGTTGGCCGCGAGCATTGTAACGGCACCAGTGGCCGCCCGCGCGGATTTCGACAGCTGCGTCGCGGGCCTGCGCCAGCAGGCGGCGGCCAAAGGCATCTCGGCAGGAACCATCTCCCGCGCCTTCGCCAACCTCACGCCTGAGCCCCGCGTCATTGAGCTGATGAACAGCCAGCCCGAATTCAAGACGCCGATCTGGGATTATCTTGGCTTCCTGGTCGATGATGAGAAGGTGGCGGAGGGGCGCCAGATGCTGCGCCAGCACGCGGCCACACTTGCCGCCGCCGAGCAGCGTTATGGCGTGGATCGCCACACCATCGTCGCGGTGTGGGGTGTGGAGAGTGATTTCGGCAAGGGGCAGGGCAAGATGCCGCTGGTCCAGTCGCTCTCGACTGGCGCCTGCATGGCCCCGCGCCGCAATGCTTTCTTCCGCGATGAGCTGATGTCGGCGCTGCGCATTGTTGATCGCGGCGACATTTCTCTCGCCAAGCTCAATGGGTCATGGGCGGGGGCCTTTGGCCA
>JBOFIL010000117.1:0-2113 GCA_051650165.1 Allobosea sp. | reverse complement strand
GTCCTGAGGAAGGTGCTGGCACAGAGGCTGATGGCGCGCCTGCACCGCCTGACTGGCAGGCGGCGAGCGCCAACAGCAGCGGCGAGGCGATGATGAGCTTATGAAACATGGGCGCATTCCTTCCCGACTGGTCAATTCGGCTCGTGGACATGATCTTGCCGATTCCTGACACTTGCGCCAGCATCTTGGCTCTAACTCTTGCCAAAGCTGCCCTCATGAGGCACACCAGTCATGTGTTGCGCACACATGCGCATTGGAGTTTTGCAGACGTGCCCCACGCTGCCACCAAGCCTTCGAAGTCGAGCGCCTTTCTGGCGCAGCTTCCGCTTGCGCTGCTTCTTCTTAGCCGCCCCTGAGGGCCGACCGGGCTTCGTGCCTGGGCGCTCAGGGGGCCGCATTCAACCCGTCAGAGTTTTGTCGAACCAAATTTGCGTTGCGTGATGGCCCGTTCCCGCCTCCGCCGCGCCTAGATCCCAGAAGGACCAGGATAATGACTTCACCTGCTAAAGACCGCATCATCATCTTCGACACCACCTTGCGCGATGGCGAGCAATGCCCCGGCGCGACCATGACCTTTGAAGAAAAGCTCAGCGTTGCCGAATTGCTCGATGTCATGGGCGTTGACGTGATCGAGGCCGGCTTCCCGATCGCCTCGGATGGCGATTTTGAGGCCGTCTCGGAAATTGCGCGTCGCTCGAAGCGCGCCACCATTGCCGGCCTCGCCCGCGCCATCCCGGCGGACATTGCCCGCGCTGGCGAGGCTGTGAGGCATGCGGCGCGCCCGCGCATCCACACATTTGTGTCGACCTCGCCGATCCATCTGGCGCACCAGATGCGCAAGACCGAGGAACAGGTGCTGGAGATCATCACCGCGACGGTCACTCAGGCGCGCAATCTGATTGGCGATATTGAATGGTCAGCGATGGATGCGACCCGCACGCCGATCGATTACCTCTGCCGCTGCGTCGAGGCCGCGATCAAGGCGGGCGCGACCACCATCAACCTGCCGGACACGGTGGGCTATGCGACGCCCGATGAGTATCGCGCCATGTTCCAGGCGGTGCGGAACCGCGTGCCGAATGCCGACAAGGCCGTGTTCTCGGTGCATTGCCACAATGATCTGGGGCTGGCTGTGGCCAATTCGCTCGCCGGCATAGAGGGCGGGGCGCGGCAGGTGGAGTGCACCATCAATGGCATTGGCGAGCGCGCCGGCAATGCCGCGCTCGAAGAAATCGTGATGGCCATCCGCACCCGCTCGGATGTGCTGCCCTATGAGACCGGCATCGAGACCACCATGCTGATGCGCGCCTCCAAGGCGGTCTCGGCGGCGTGCTCCTTCCCGGTGCAATATAACAAGGCGATTGTGGGCAGGAATGCCTTCGCGCATGAGAGCGGCATCCACCAGGATGGCATGCTGAAGAATGCCAGCACCTACGAGATCATGACGCCGGAAAGCGTTGGCGTGTCGAAGACATCGCTGATCATGGGCAAGCATTCAGGCAGGGCCGCCTTCAAGGACAAGCTGAAGCAGCTGGGATACGACGTATCAGACAACCAGATGGAAGACGCCTTCGTGCGCTTCAAGGCGCTGGCTGACGCCAAGAAGCATGTCTATGACGAGGACATCGAGGCTCTGGTCGACGAGAATATCGCCACCTCGCAGGACCGGATGAAGGTGCTCTCGCTGTTGATCGTCGCGGGCACCATCAAGGAACAGATGGCGACGCTCTCGCTCGATGTTGATGGCAAGCACCACACGGTGCAATCCAGCGGCAATGGCCCGGTGGATGCCACCTTCAATGCCATCAAGGCGATTGTGCCGCATGAGGCCAAGCTGGAGCTGTATCAGGTCCATGCGGTGACTGAGGGCACGGATGCGCAGGCGGAGGTCTCTGTGCGGCTTTCGGATGGCACATCTTCCGTCACCGGCAAGGCCGCCCATCCCGATACGCTGGTGGCATCGGCCAAGGCCTATCTCACGGCGCTCAACAAGCTGACCGCGCGCGGCGCAAGGCTCCACGCCCAGCACGCGGCGGAATAAGAGCCCTATGGTTCAACGCATCGGCATTGACCTTGGCGGCACCAAGATCGAGGGGCTGGTGCTCGATGAGGG
>JBOFIL010000116.1:0-3937 GCA_051650165.1 Allobosea sp. | reverse complement strand
GGCATGATGCCAGCGAAGGTATCGGACAAGGTCCGCGCCAAGGTCACTGCCGGGTTGGCGAAGGATGTCGAGGCGGTGAACCAATAGGCCGCCGTGATGTAGAGCCCCACCGCATAGGGAATGGCAGGCGCATTGCGGGCTGAGACGCCGATGATGGTGAGCAGCAGGCCGAATGTGGCAATGATTTCTGCAAACCACTGCCCGGTGCTGGCGCGGGCTGTGGTCGAAACTTGCAGCAAGGCCAGATCAAACATCGCATGGGCCGCCAACACGCCGGCGATGCCGCCGATGATTTGCGCGGCAATGTAGGGAGCTACATCGCTCCAGCGCAATTCGCCCCGGATCGCCATGGCAAGGCTGACAGCCGGGTTCATGTGCGCGCCCGAAATAGGCCCCAGCATCAGGATCAGCACGACGAGCATCGCGCCGGTCGGGATGGTGTTGCCGAGCAGGGCAATTGCGATGTTCCCACCCGCCAGCTTCGCGCCCATGATGCCGGAGCCGATCACCGTGGCGAGCAAAAAGGCCGTGCCTAGCGCTTCGGCAAGCAGACGGCGCGAGAGAGGAATGGTCACAGCGCTCACGCGTTAGCGGCTTTGCTGGCTGCGCCTTCCAGCTTGCCGATGTCGCGCAGACTGCCTTGTAGCGTCATCTTGTCAATGGTGGCTATTTGCAGTGCAAGGAATACGCTGATGCGGCTGTTCATGTAGCGAAAGGCCTTCTCGAAGGCGCGTTCCTTGTCGACATCTGAACCCTCGACCGCGGCCGGGTCTTCGATGCCCCAATGGGCCGTCATCGGCGTGCCCGGCCAGTAAGGGCAGGCCTCACCGGCGGCGTCATTACAGACCGTGAGGACGAAATCCATTTTCGGTGCATCTGCGCCCGCATACTCATCCCAGCTTTTGGAGCGATAGCCATCGGTCGGATAGCCATGCGCGCCCAGCACCTTGATCGCGAATGGATTGACCACGCCCTTGGGCTGACTGCCGGCGGAGAAGGCATTGAAACGCCCCTTGCCATCGCGGCGCAAAATGCCCTCGGCCAACACGGAGCGGGCGGTGTTGCCGGTGCACAGAAACAGGACATTGTAGATGCGATCAGACATGGTCACTTTCCGCCAGTTTGGGTTCGAAGCATGGCGCTGCTAGGACGGGAGTGCAGATTTCCGGGTGGCCGCCGCAGCAATCTTGCATCAGGAAACGGATCAAATCGGTGACGGCGCTGAAATCGGCTGCATAGATAATCGAGCGCGCCTCGCGCCGTGAGTGCGCTAGTCCAGATTGCTCGAGTTCTTTCAAATGAAATGAAAGATTGGACGGCGAAACGCCAACGGCGGCAGCGATTGCTCCGGCCGGCAAACCGCTCTCTCCAGCCGTAACCAGCAGGCGTAGCATCCGCAAGCGCGTCTCCTGAGAAAGCGCTCCGAAGGCAGAGAGTGCCTGTTCTTCTTGCATTGCACATCCAATTCAATAGTTCTATCTTTGTTGAAATGTTAAATTACAGGTTAGCAGCTTGCAAGTGCTTTATGGCTTCTGTTCCGGTGCTCGAAAGCAGTTTCAGCCGGCATCCATCTCGGCAAAAACCGCCATCGCCTCCTTGAAGGCATGGTTGGCCGAGGGCACGCCGGAATAAATCGCGGACTGAATCAGGATTTCCTTGATCTCGTCACGGGTCAGCCCATTGGCAATCGCGCCGCGGATATGGATGCGGAATTCGCCCCAATGGCGCAATGCGATGGTGGTGGCGATGACCACGATGGAGCGTGCACGCCTGTCGAGACCGGGGCGGTTCCACACATCATTCCAGGCTGTGCGGGTGATGAATTCCTGGAACTCGCGGTTGAAATCCGTGACGTTCGAGGTCGCCTTGTCGACGTATGTGTCACCCAGTACGGCGCGGCGCGTTGCCATGCCGGCTTCCATGCGCTCGCTGGCGGTGAGGTCATTTTTCGGCATTGCGCCCTCCATCGGTCTGCCAGCGGCGGACGGCGGTGTCATCGCTGGCCTTGGCCTCTACCCAGCCGCCGATGCTGCCATCTGTGAGATGTTCGCGCTTCCAGAACGGGGCCTGGGCCTTGAGATAATCCATCATGAACTCTGCGCCAGCGAATGCATCGAGCCGATGGGATGAAGCCGCAATCACCAGCACGATGTCTTCGCCCGGCTTCACCAAGCCATGGCGGTGGATGGCGGTGAGCCCCATCAAGGGCCAGCGGGTGCAGGCCTCGGCGGCAACGCGTGCAATCTCTGCCTCTGCCATGCCGGGATAATGCTCCAGCTCCAGGGCCTTGAGTCTGCCCCCCTCATCGCGGCACAGGCCCGTGAAGGTGGTGATCGCGCCGATATTGGGTTGTCCAGCCGTGATGCGCGCGATTTCGGTCGTCAGGTCGAAAGGCTCACGCTGGATGCGGATGAGCGGCGCGATTGCCACAGCATCAGCCCCCGGTCATGGGTGGGAAGAAGGCAATCTCACGCGCCTCCGTGATGGGCGCATCGGCCTTGGCGTGGCGCTGGTCGATGGCGGCGCGGATGATGCCGGCATTCTCGAAAGCGTAGGCGTAGTTCTCGCCGCGCGCACTCAACCAGGCCACCAGATCAGCGATGGTCACGACAGATGTGGGCAGCTCGACCATCTCATCTGCGAGGCCAATGCGCTCGCGCACCCAGGCGAAATAGACGAGTTTCAGGCTCATGAGCGCCCATCCTCCGGGTTCTGATCCTCTTTCTCGTCCTCGGCGACGAGATGCCGGATGCCGGCGCGGAAGTAGTCCCAGCCCGTATAAATGGTGAGGATCGCCGCCACCCACAACAGCCCGATGCCGATCTTGCTGGCATAGGGGATGATGTTGTCGCCCGCCGGCCCGGCAATCAGCACACCCACAGACACGAGCTGCAACGCGGTTTTCCACTTGGCCACTTGCGAGACGGGCACCGAGACCTTCAGCTCTGCGAGAAATTCGCGCAGGCCCGACACCAGAATCTCCCGGCAGAGAATGACAATGGCCGCCCAGATCGAGAAGCCGGCAATGTCGCCATTGGCCACCAGCATGAGCAGGCAGGAGGAGACCAGCAGCTTGTCGGCAATCGGGTCCAGCATCCGGCCAATGGCGGAGTTCTGGCTCCACGCGCGCGCCAGCCAGCCATCGAGATAATCCGTCACCGCCGCGATGATGTAGATCGCCAGCGCCAGCCAGCGCCACGCCTCGTCATGTGGCCAGAACAACAGCCCAACCACCGCCGGCACGGCTGCAATCCGCCCGTAGGTCAGGAGGTTGGGCAGGGACCATGGCCCCCGCCGCACAAGGGATCGCGGCAGAATCGTCACTCCCTGACAAAATAGGGCAGGGCGCGGAAGGTCAACCGCTTCGCGCTCAAAGGCTCAGTAGTTTAGGTCTCTCGAAAGAAGGCATGAACTGCCTTGGCCGTTGCGGCATTGACGCCGGGCGCGCGCATCAGATCCTCCAGCGAGGCGCGCTGGATGGCTTTGAGCGTGCCGAAATGCAGCAGCAAGGCCCGCTTGCGCGAGGGGCCGACGCCATCGACCTCGTCGAGCGGGTTCTTCATCGTGTCGCGCCGGCGCTTGGCCCTGTGCGTGCCGATGGCGAAGCGATGCGCCTCATCGCGCAGCCGCTGGATGAAGAACAGCGCCGGCTCGCGTGGCTGCATCCGGAAGGGCTCGCGCCCGGCCATGAAGAAGGTCTCGCGGCCGGCGTTCCTGTCTTCGCCCTTGGCGATGGCGACAAGCGGAATGTCGGTCAGGCCAAGCCCGGCAAGGATGGTTCGTGCCGCCTCGAACTGGCCCTTGCCGCCATCGATCACCACGAGATCGGGAACCGAGGGGAAGGTTTCGGGGTCGGTGTGATCCGTTGGCGGGTCAGTGGGCGAAGGGCTCCATCCCTCCCCTTGACGGGGAGGGTCCGAGCGAAGCGAGGGGGAGG
>JBOFIL010000115.1:0-25697 GCA_051650165.1 Allobosea sp. | reverse complement strand
GCCTCATCGAGGCTGCGGAACCGCATGACTGGCGCAACCGGGCCGAACGTCTCCTCCCGCACCAGCGCAGCGTTGGTCGGCACATGGTCAAGGACACATGGGCTGACCAGCGCGCCCTGACGCCGCAGCGGAACGATCACGCGCGCGCCAGATGCCACCGCAGCATTCCAGCGGCTCTCGATCTGGATTGCCGCGGCTTCGTCGATCACCGTGCCGATATCCGTCGAAGGATCGAGCGGGTCGCCCTGGCGTAGCGCCCGGGTCTTCTCGGCGAGCGCCTCGACAAAGGCGTCGGCGACGCTCTCCGCCACCAGAATGCGCTTCACCGCCGTGCAGCGCTGGCCGGAATTGGCGAAGGCTCCCGCGACCGCCAGCGTCGCCGCGCGCCCGAGATCGGCATCGGGGAAGACGATCAGCGGATCATTGCCGCCAAGTTCCATGACCACCCGGCGATAGTGCGCCTGCGCCAGCAGCAGCTTGCCGACGCGCGGGCTGCCGGTGAAGCTCACCATCTTGATGGCCGGATGCGTGGCGAAAATACCTGCGATCACTTCTGGCCGGCCCGGCAAAATGGAGAGCATTTCGCCGGGCAACCCGGCCTCAAAAGCGATGCGCCCCATGGCGAGCGCCGAAAGCGGCGTCTTTTCGGAAGGCTTGATGATGATGGGCGCGCCGGCCGCAATCGCGGGGGCAAGCTTGGCGACAACCTGGTTCACCGGGTGATTGAAAGGCGTGATCGCCCCGATCAGCCCCACCGGCTCGCGATGCGAGAGAATGCGGCGGCTCTTGCCATTGGCACCAATGTCACCGGCAAATGCGGCCCCGTCGTCGAAGGTGGTCGCGTCCGCAGCCAGGCTGAGGGAATCGATGGCCCTGGACATTTCATGGCGCGTATCTTTCAGGCTCAGACCGGATTCGCGGCTGGCCAGCGTGGCCAGCTCTTGCAGGTGCGTCGCCACGAGCGCGGACATGCCGCGAAGGATCGTGGCCCGACGGTGGCGGCTCAGCTTCGGCGCGCTCTGCATCAGCCCGATCGCGACAAGCACATCGCCTTCATTCGCCATGGCTGCCGCGCCGACATGGGCGCCGTCATACGGGCTGAACACATCGAGGGATGTGGCGGAGAAGACCTCCTCGCCCGCGATGAACATCGGCGACTGCATGGGGGCCGTGTCAGCCGCGACCCGGGCGACCGGGCGTGGGCCCGCCGGCGGCGCATTGTTCACAACAAGATCGCTCGTTTCAAGATCGCTCATGGCGTCATTCTCCGCTGCGTTGGATGAAGCTCATTCTGCCGCGAGGGAGCTGGCCGCCGCTGCACCACCCGCAACGAACGCCTTCAGACGACGCGCGACCTCAGGCGGCGTGATGTCCGGCCGGCCGAGATTCGTGATGGAGCCAGGCTTGATGGTGGCGCGCAGGAAATGCGGCCCCGGCGTTTGACAGGCATCAGCGACACAGGCCGCTATGGCCTCAGGCTCAGTGGCCGATGTGCTGGTCGCATAGCCGCACGCCGCAGCGACAAGTGCAAAATCAACGCCCTGCGAGACCGTCTGCTGTCCGCCGGTCGAGTCGTGGACGCCATTGTCGAGCAGCACATGCACGAGATTGGCCGGGCGCTGATGGCCGATGGTCGCGAGATTACCGAGTTTCATCAGCGCGGCGCCGTCGCCATCGAGGATGATCACAGGCCTTGGCGTCGTCAACGCCAGCCCCAGCGCCATCGCTGATGCGCAGCCCATCGAGCCGACGACATAGAGGTTGCGAGGCTTGTCGCCGACGGTGAAAAGCTCGCGGCCCGTCTTGCCTGTCGTCGCGATCAGCACCGCCTCTGGCGGGGCGGCGGACGCCACGGCCTCCAGCACCGCATAGCGCGGCGCGGATGTGGTGGTGCCGAGTTGACGGACCTTGGCCTCCGGCCTCACCAGCGGTGTCGGCGCAGGCGCCGGGCAATCTCCCGTGATGTCGCCCTTGCGGATGATGAAGGCGAAGGGAAGCCCGTTCGTGTCCATGGCGCGCTGTGCATCGACAAGGCCCTGGCGGAGCGCATCAAGACTGGCCGGAAACGGCGCATGGGGAATGCCGATGGCATCGAGCAGCGCATGGGTCGAGCGGCCCATGACATCATGCTGCGGCTCATCAGGCTCGCCCGGCTCGCCGCGCCATGTCACTAGCAGCAGCGATGGCACGCGGAAGGAATGATTGAGCGATGTCAGCGGGTTGATGGTGTTTCCGAGACCCGAGTTCTGCAAATAGACCACTGGGGTGCGACCGCCGATCCAGGCTCCGGCTGCGATGGCGCAGGCTTCGCCCTCGCTGGTTGCGCCGACATGGTCGATCACCGGATCGGAGATCGCCTGGTTGATGAAGGCTGTCAGCAGCGAGCAGGGCACGCCGGTGATGAAATCGAATCCCGCCTGCTGCAATGCCAGTGTGAATTGTTTGGCGTCTACCATCACGCGACCTCCTCGATGCGCTGGATTGTTTCGGGGTGCGTGTGTTCAACCGTGAGCCGTGCACTCGCGCCGATGCCGCTCGCCGCGCCATCGGCGCAGATCCACATCGGGTAGCCCAGATGCGGCAGTTGCAAGCGCTGCCCCGCGATGGTGAAGACAAGGCCCCGGCCGACGCTCATCGCGACACGACGACCGCCAAGCGGATTGAGCCCGGCCCGCACGGGGGTGATGTCGGCCTTGACGTGCTGGGCGACATCCCAATGCTGGACAGTCTCCGCGATGCGGCTCGTCAGCCAGCAATGATAGCCGCGCGTCATCGTGGCATCGCCGGAGAAGCAGAAGCCGGCCATGTAGCTGACGTCGAGACCAGCCGCGTAGAGGCAGCTGACCAGAAAGCCGTGGATGTCGGCGCAGTTGCCCTTGGTAAGTTCGCCAAGAAGCGGAATGCGGTCGTGCCCGTGGTTGAAGGGGCGCTCGGGATGGTCATAGTCAAACAAGGAGGCGGTGAAAGCGATCAGCGCCGCGAGCCGTTCGCCATCGTCGCAGCAGCCGCTCGTCAGTTCGCTCACCTTGCAGCACAGCTCCGCAGAGGGTTGCGTCAGCGGGCTCGCGACGGATGCGAACAGCCGCTTGTCATCGCTGCGTTGCGCGGCGGTTTCACTGAAATGGAAGACAAACTCCGCCTCGCCGCTCGCCGGTGCCTCGAACAGCCACGCTTCCTGCGCTGCATTCTCGGCCTGAAGCCAGTCAACGGGCGAGCAGATCGAACTTTCCAGCCCGACGAAGCCTTGCCAGGATGTGCTGGGCGGACAAGGGACGAGGAGGTAACGCGCCTCGTTCGTCTGCGCCAAGGGGCCGGGATTCACGTTCAGCTTCATCTTGTTCTCCTCCAATTGGCTCTGAAATCCACATGTGCCCGCCGCGCTGCCGCAGCTATTCGATGAGGGCCAGAGGCGCGCCCATGTAGTCCGGCGGCGGCACGCCGAGGCTTGCGAGAACGGTGGGCGCAATATCGGCGAGAGAGCCCGACCGGGTGCGCCAGGCCACACGCCGCCCAAGTGGCGGGCGGGCCGTGAAAGGAACGGGAGCGAGCGTGTGCGAGCCGAAGGGCTTACCGGATTCGTCCAGCACCTTGTCGGCATTGCCATGGTCGGAGGTGATGAAAAGGCAGACCCCGGCAGTCTCGGCCGCGGCTGCGATGCGCGCCAGCGCCGCATCCACGCTGCGCGCCGCCGAGACGGCAAGGCCAAGATGGCCAAGATGTCCGATCTGGTCGAGATTGGCGATGTTGACGATGATCAGGTCCGGTCCGCCGGGCTTGAGCGCGGCGATCGCTGCGTCGGCGATGGCATCCGCAGACATTTCCGGATGTGCGGCAAACTCGCTCTCGGGCACGGTCGGAAGGCAGATTTCCTTACCTTCAAGCCCGGGGTTGAGCCCGTTGAGAAAATAGGTGACATGGGGAAACTTGCAGTTTTCCGCAATCCGCACCGACGTCAGCCCGCGCGCCTTGATCTCGAAGCCGAGGCCGCGCGCCAGAGGCTGCACCGGGAAGAACACCTTCTCCCGTGGCACGGCTCCATCCAGCTCCACGAGCGAATGGAGGTTGGTCGAGACTGCAAGCAGCCGAGCCACCTGCACCGCCCGGTCAGCGCGGTTCTGGGTGAGAAGCACCGCCTCGCCTTCTGCCACCTGCCTGCCGCCGGCAGCCAGATGCGGCTGAAAACCGGCTTCGCTGCCCGTCTGGAGATGGCCGGCAAGGGCCTCGTGCGAGAATTCAGGCAGGGATTGGCCGCCGCAGACCGCACGCATGAACGGTGCTGATTGCGTGAGGTCGCCGCTGCGGTCGCTGAAGCTCTTGCGCCCGGTGATGACGCCGAGCCGGACGCCTGCCAAACCCGCAATCTCACCTTCCAGGCGCTCCAGCAGGAGCGGAGCGCTGCCGGCGACAGAGTCCACCCCGTCAAGGACCGGGTGAATGAACACATCGCGCAGGCCAGCGGCACCGGCCAGCCGCGCTGCCATGGCAAGACTGCGCCAATGCCCATGCGTGCCTGCATCCGAAAGCAGGCCGATGATGTGAAGGCGCGGCGCATGCGCCAGCCGCTTCCAAAGCGGATGGTCAGCCCAGGAGCCATCCTGCGTTGCGGCCTCGATGCGCTGGAGGGTCGAGGGCACGACATGGCCCGCGCCAATGGTCAGGTGCCCAATCTCGGAATTGCCGGCCTGACCTTCATCGAGGCCAACCGCTGGTCCAGACGCCTCGAGAACTGCCCGGCCATGCGCAAGCATGGCGTCGTGCAGGACAGGCAGCGTTTCCGGCGTCGCCGCGTTTCCTGCCAATGACGGGTCGGCGAGGCCGACGCCATCGAGGATCACGAGAATGGTGCGCATCGGAGAAGTCCCGCAACGGGGTGACGGTTGCCGAAGAAGGCGGTGTCAGGCGGCGCGTGCGAAGTGATGCGCCGAGAAGCGGGCGAGCTCCTCCCAGAAGCCGGGGAACGACTTGCCGACACAGTCCGGATCCTCGATCTCGACGCCGTCGCTGACGAGGCCGGCGAGGCTGAAGGCCATGGCGACGCGGTGATCATCATAGGTGTGGATGCGGGCGGGGCTCAGCGCGCGCCCCTCGGGCCTGATCTCGATCCAGTCCGGCCCTTCCTCAACTTCGACGCCCAGCCGCCCCAGCTCCTTTGCGGCGGCGCTCAGCCGGTCACATTCCTTCACGCGCAGATTTGCGACATTGGTGATCCGGGTCCGCCCCTCAGCGAAGGCTGCGACGACCGCGAGCGTCAGCACCGTGTCCGGCATGGTGTCCATGTCAGCCTCGATGCCGCGCAGACGGCCATTCGAGCTCAGCAGCAGGCCGGCGGGTGACATAGAGAGCGTGCAGCCCATCCGCTCCAGCAATCTGGCGAAACCGACATCCCCTTGCGTGGAATGCGCCGGAATGCCGGGCACGAACACGCTGGTGCCGGTGATGGCAGCCGCACCCAGAACATAGGACATGCCCGATGCATCCGGCTCGATGTGCAAAATGTCCGTCTGCGGCGCTCCAGCGATCACTGCAAAGGATTGCGGCCCGGCCGCGCGTGCCGAAATTCCAGCCTCGCCGAGCATTCCAAGCGTCATCTCGACATAAGGGCGCGACACCTGCCGGCCGGCAACGTCGATCAGCGTCTCGCGGCCCGGGCGCAATTGCGCGGCAAGCAGAATCAGCGCGCTGGTGAACTGGGAGGAAATCTCGCCGCTCACCGTCCAGCGGCCCGGCAAGGCGTCTGGCTTGCGCACATCCTGGCCGAAGATGCGGATTGGCAGCCGGTCAACCCCGCTTTCGCAGGCATACCGGATGCCCATGGCATCGAAGCTGCGCAGGATGTCGCCCATGGGCCGGTCGCTCAGGCGCGCATTCCCCGTCACCACCGTCTCGCCTTCCGCCGCCGCCGCGAAGGCTAGAAGAAAGCGCGCCGGTGTACCCGCGCCATTGATAAAGATGGGCTGGTCGGGCGCGCCGAGCCGTTCGCTCTCGCGGCGGACGAGATAGCCCGTGGCCGTTTGCGTAACTGAAAGCCCGTGGAAACTGCCCAGCGCTGCTGCCAGCCGATCCGTGTCATCCGAGTGCAGGGCACCCTCGATTCTGGTCTCGCCGATGCGCTGCGCCGCCAGGATCAGTGCACGGTTGGTGAAGGATTTGGAGCCGGGAACCGCAGCCTCGAACGTGTTGGGATTCCGGTTGACCAGCGGGGTGACCTGCTTGTTCATGGCGGCGCGTCCTTTTCAATTTATTTCTATTTCTTTAGTTTTCTAGTTTAATAGTTATGTGTATTTCCCGACTTGGCAAGAGAAATTTTCCATTTTCACGAAAATTTCCCGAGAGTGTATTTTCTTTCAATTTTTCAATATTTTGCGCGTGATCAAGCATGAAATGCCAACCAGAGGGCCGGCTCAACTGTGGCAGCCGAGAGGCGTTGCTTGCCGGAATGGCGGGCGCTCAAAACGGCGCGATGACGCAACCGTTCAAGAAAAAAGGCACCGCAACGCTGCGGTGCCTTGACATGGACTCAGCCGATCTGGCGCGGAATGCGCGCCGTCAGACCGCGATTTCGAGTGCAGGCATTCTTTCGGAAATTCGGGCAGCGGACGGGGCGCAGCCAACAGGCCCGGCCCTGCAACATTGCTCCTGAATGGCAGCGAAGGCGCTGTTGAGAACATCGAGGCGCGCGCGGCAGATGACCGATCGACCATCGCGCTCCTGCGACACGAGGCCTACCGAGGTGAGCCCCTTGATGTGGAAGGCCAGGGTAGAGGCTGGCACATCGAGAGCGGCCTGCAACTGGCCGACCGTCATGCCGGCTTTGCCATTGCCAACGAGCGTCTGGAACACGGCCAGCCGCGTATCATTTCCAAGTTCGGCCAGAATGCTTGAGATCTTCATCTTACCCTCTGCGACGCGCGCCTGGGGCCGCGCAGCAGCCTTGGCGCATCCTTGCATGAAGTCATGCGCCAATATGGCGCGGCGCGCCGGCAAATCAATACGACTATAGAACTAATTGTTTCGTGCTAAATTAAAACGGTTCATATGCAACCCACTTGGGCGACGTCCCATCCGCTCGACATGGGGATGCGCCGGTCGCGCCCAAAAGTCGGTGTGGCAGCTGCGCACAACGAAAAAATGGCGGAGAGTGTCGAGCGACGTTCGAGCTCGGAGTCCGCACGCAGGGTTGGCTTGGCGGCTGCGCGCAAACATAAAATGGCGGAGCACCGCGGAGCCATTTCAAACCCACAGGGTTAGCAAGCCCGACTGGGCGCCGCGCTACAAGCGCGCCCCATCGGAGCCATGAGCGCAGCGAATTGGCGTGAGATAGATAAAATGGCGGAGACGATGGGATTCGAACCCATGATACCCATTTCTAGGTATGCTCATTTAGCAAACGAGTGCCTTCAGCCTCTCGGCCACGTCTCCGCTGCGCGGCACAGGGCGCAAACGCCATATGCCGGGCATGCGGCGTCTATGACTGCACGCGCCGGATTTTTCAAGCAGGTGTTTTTCCAAGCATGTGTTTTCACGCATGCACCGGCCTAATTGCCTAAATTCGCGCAGACACAGCTGGACGGCAGGCCAAACCAATCCTAACCTCACACTATATTCCGCTGCTGCTTGTGGATGGAGTGTTGCCGATGCGCTGGACCATCATGCTTTTGCCGCTCGCCATTGGCCTTGCATTGGGTGGGTGTAACGCCACAAGTTCCGATGGTGGGGCAACCACGCCCGTTGCATCCTCTTCTGGCGCATCACGCGTCGCGGCACGATCTGCGTCTTTTCCCAATGATGCGCTGGTCGGGCGCTGGGGCATCGCCTCCTACCGGCAGGAAAAGGACCGCCCCCGCACGCAGGCCATGGCGCGCTCGCAATGCAGCAACCCCTATGTCATCACCAAAGGCGCGTCAGACGGCGTGATGATGCATGTGGCCGATGATGCCAAGCTCTACGAATTGACCCTCAAGGGCAGCGCGGATGGCAAGACCTATCTCGGCTTCGATGCCCCGCCCGGAGATTTGCAGGACCGAGAAATCCTCTCCTTCTCGAATGATCTGATCACCATGCGTTTTGTCGATCCTGACGCCAACACGCGCTATGGCACCTTCATCTATGTGCGTTGCGGCGCGCGCGCCTGACAGCGCTCATTGAAACGAGGCATTATCCCATGTGGGTTCGCGTTTTCTCCCTTCTGGCCATGATGACAATCGGCGTCGTGGCCAGCCATTGGCAAGGCGCGCTGGCGCAGGGCAGCACGCCGGCACAGGCGCGGCCCACGCTTGATGTCGGCGATGAGCCCGGCCGCATCTCGACCGAGGAAATCACCATTGATGAGGGGCCCTACAAGCGCCAGCTTGTGTTCTTCCGCTCCAGCGAAGCACCGGGAACCGTGGTGGTGCACACATCCGAGCGCTTTCTCTATGTCGTGCTCGGCAACAACCGGGCGCTGCGCTATGGCATCGGCGTCGGGCGCGAAGGCTTCCAGTGGTCCGGCTTGATGAAAATCAGCCGCAAAGCAGAGTGGCCGGATTGGACGCCGCCGCCGGAGATGATCCAGCGCCAGCCCTATCTGCCGCGCTTCATGGCCGGCGGGCCAGGCAACCCGATGGGCGCACGCGCCATGTATCTTGGCTCCACCATTTATCGCATCCATGGCACCAACCAGCCCGAGACCATCGGCCATGCGGTCTCTTCCGGCTGCTTTCGTCTTGCCAATGGCGATGTGATCGACCTGTATGCGCGCGTCGCCACCGGCGCAAAAGTCATCATCCGCCATGGGGCAACGCTGTGATGCGCCGCCCCTTCCATGAGCCGAGGCTTGAAGCCATGACACGTCAGATAATCCGACAGGATCGCTCCATGAAAAGCCTGCTGCGCACAGCCCTCACCGGGATGGCTCTCGCCCTTGGCCTTGGCGCGATGCCTGTCATTGCTGGCACGCTGGAGGATGTGCGCGCACGCGGCACGCTCAATTGCGGCGTCAGCACCGGGCTGTTCGGCTTCTCGGAGCGCAACGCGCAGGGGCAATGGAGCGGCTTCGATGTCGATTTCTGCAAGGCCATCGCCGCCGCGGTGCTGAACGATGCCTCGAAGGTGAATTATGTGCCGCTGCCCGCGACCGAGCGCTTCACGGCGCTGCGCGACAAGCGCATCGATTTGCTCTCGCGCAATTCGACCCAGACGCTGGAGCGCGAGGCGGGGCTGGGCTTGTTGTTCGCCGGCATCATCTATCATGATGGGCAGGGCATCATGGTGATGCGCAAGCCAGCCATCACCACCGCGCTCGAACTCACCGGGACCAGCGTGTGCGTGCAGGATGGCACCACGAGCCGGCGCAACCTTGCGGATTTCTTCCGCAACAACTCGATGACCTACACCGAGAAGGTCTTCCCCACATCCGCCGAGGTGCTCAAGGGCCTTGAGAGCGGCGCGTGCGATGCCATGACGACCGACCAGTCGGCGCTCTATGCCGAGAAGTTGAAGCTCGCCAAGCCGGCCGAGGCCACCATCCTGCCGGATATCCTTTCCAAGGAGCCTCTGGCTCCGGTGGTGCGGGCAGATGATGTGGCCTGGTACAATATCGTGCGTTGGACGCGGCATATGCTGATCAATGCTGAGGAGCTTGGCGTGGCATCGGTCACGCTGACCGAGGCGCTGAACTCGAAGAACCCGGATGTGCGCAGCCTCGTGGGTGTCGAGGCAGGCCTTGGCAAGATGTTGGGGCTGGATGATTCCTGGGCGGTGCGCGTCATCACCGCAACAGGCCATTATGGCGAAATGTTCGAGCGGCATCTGGGCGTGCGCTCCAAGCTGGGCATCCCGCGCGGGCTCAACTTGCTCTGGCTCCATGGCGGCATTCTCTATGCGCCGCCGCTGAACTGACGGCAGCATGCGCACACAGGTTGTCATCATCGGCGCAGGGCCCGCCGGCTTGCTGCTCGGCGCGTTGCTGGCAAAAGCCGGTATCGAGAGCATCATCCTGGAGAACCGAAGCGCCAGCTATGTTCTGGCACGCATCCGCGCCGGCGTGCTCGAACAAGGCACGGTGCAGCTTCTGGAAGAAGCGGGTGTTGCTTCGCGTCTCTATGCCGAGGGACTGACGCATTCCGGCTTCGCGCTCGGCTTTGCCAATCAGCGATTGCGGATTGATCTGGCCAGCCTGACTGGCGGCAAACATGTCACCGTCTATGGCCAGACGGAAGTCACGCGCGACCTGATGGATGCGCGCGAAGATGCCGGCCTCATCACCATCTACGAAGCAGACAATGTGAAGCCGCAAGGCTTCCATGGCGACAAGCCTTTCGTGACCTACGCAAAGGATGGCCGCAGCCACCGCATCGATTGCGACATCATTGCGGGTTGTGATGGCTTCCATGGCGTGTCGCGCAAATCCGTGCCGGAAGCCGCAATCAAACTCTTCGAGCGGGTGTATCCCTTCGGCTGGCTTGGCATTCTTGCAAATGTGCCGCCCTGTTCGCATGAGCTGATCTACGCCAACCATCAGCGCGGCTTTGCGCTGTGCTCGATGCGCTCGCCCAGCCGCAGCCGCTACTATATCCAGGTGCCGGCGAATGAAGATCCGGTGCGCTGGAGTGACCAGCGCTTCTGGGATGAGCTTCGCCTTCGGCTGGATCCTGAAGCTGCAGCCAATGTCATCACCGGGCCATCCATCGAGAAATCAGTCGCGCCGCTGCGCTCCTTCGTGGCTGAGCCGCTGCGTTTCGGGCGGCTGTTTCTGGCAGGGGATGCCGCGCACATCGTGCCGCCCACCGGCGCAAAGGGGCTGAATCTGGCCGCAAGCGACGTGTTTTATCTCTCGCAGGCGATTATGGGCTGGCACCAAGGCGGCGGGGAGAAGGCGCTGGAGAGCTATTCATCCCGTGCGCTGGATCGCATCTGGAAAACCGAGCGCTTCTCATGGGCGATGACCACGCTGCTGCATCGCTTTGACCATCCGCCCTTTGAGCAGCGGATGCAGGAGGCCGAATTCGCCTATCTTGAAGGCTCGCAGGCGGCGCAAACCGCGCTTGCCGAGAATTATGTCGGCCTGCCGCTCTAGCGCCTGAGGCCTCAGACAAAATAATCAGGATGCTTGCCTTGCATCTGCGTCAGGTCAGGCAAGACCGCCTCAAGATGCGCGATCAGCGCGGCGCGCGCGGCGCCTGCATCACCCGCCGCAATCGCTTCGATGATGCGCTGATGCTCGGCAATCACCCGCGTCATGCGCCCCGGCACAGGCAGGGTCAGCCTGCGGCAACGGTCCACCTGCGCTTTCACTGTCTGCGCCAGCCGCCAGATGCCGGGATAGCCCGCAGCCTCTGAAATGAGGGCGTGAAAAGTCTCATCCGTCTCGTGAAACCAATGCTGGTCATCCGCTTGCGCGGCCTGCTGCTGGTCGTGGATGGTGGCCCTAAGCTTTTGCAGCGCAGCCTCATCCTGACGCTGTGCGGCCCGTTCCGCAGCCATGCCCTCCAGCGCCTGCCTGATGATGACCGCTTCAGGAATAGACGCCAGCGGAATCCGCGCGACGAAGGTGCCGGACTGGGGGAAAATCTCGATGAGGCCATCATCTTTGAGGCGGAGCATCGCTTCACGAACAGGGGTGCGGCTCACGCCAAAGCGGGCGGAAATGGTCTTTTCGTTGAGCGCCTCACCCGGCTTGAGATCCATGGCGATAATCGCCTCGCGAAGTTCGCTTTCAACCAGACTAGAGGCGCTCATGCGCGATTGCCGCGCGATTTGCGGAGGCCCGGGGCGGCGCGTCTGCCGACTTTGCACCATGCCTGAGGGCAGCTCGGAACCTTCGGAAATTTCGGCCATGCCCATGCGCTCGCCATGCTGATCCACGCTGATTGACACATTGATATATTAGTATATCGATGCAGACAAGGCAGCAAAGGCCAGCTATCAGAAGCCGGCAATCCAATCAAAAAATGCTGCCAGGGGATGAGAAAACGGGAGCCTTTTGTGAATGACGTTGCATGAGGATCGGTTGTTTCCTGCGGAGGCATCTGCGCGGGCCATTGCCCAGCGTTTGTATGCGAGCGTGGCGCATCTTCCGATCATCTCGCCGCATGGCCATACCGACCCTTCCTGGTATGCGCTGAATGCCCCCTTCCCCGATCCTGCGACCCTGCTGATCAAGCCGGATCATTACGTGTTCCGCATGCTGTATTCGCAGGGCATCGCGCTGGAGAGTCTGGGCATCGCGCGCAAAGATGGCACGCAGGGTGGCTTAGCTGCCGAGCCAGACCCCCGCGCGATCTGGCGGCTGTTTGCGAGCCACTGGAATCTGTTTCGTGGCACGCCGACGCAATTATGGATGGAGCACACGCTTGAGGCCGTGTTCGGCATCACGCACCCGCTCAATGCCAAACATGCCGATGCGATTTATGATGCCATCGCGGACAAGCTTGCCACGCCGGCCTTCCGCCCGCGTGCGCTGTATGAGCGCTTCAACATCGAGCTAATCGCCACAACGGACAGCGCACTTGATGACCTCGCCCATCATGACACCATACGTGCATCCGGTTGGAGGGGCCGTGTCATACCGACCTATCGCCCGGACAATGTGGTCGATCCGGAGTTCGAGGGATTCCACGCCAACCTCTCGCGGCTTGGCGAGATCACCGGCGAGGATGTTGGAAGCTGGGCAGGCTACCTTGCCGCGCATCGCAGCCGGCGGGCTTTCTTCAAGGCACGCGGCGCCACCGCAAGCGACCATGGCCACCGCACGGCGGGAACTGCCAACCTCTCCCAGAACGAGGCTGAAGCGCTCCATGCACGCGTGAGCCAGGGCCCCGTCAGCGCTGCTGATGCCGAGCTGTTTCGCGGCCAGATGCTGACAGAAATGGCGAAGATGAGCCTTGATGACGGGCTGGTGATGCAGATCCACCCCGGCTCGTTCCGCAACCACAACCCGCAGCTTTTTGCCCGTTTCGGGCGCGACATGGGTGCGGACATCCCGACCGCAACGAATTATGTCAGCGCGCTGAAACCCCTGCTTGACGCAGTTGGCAATGAGCCATCGCTCACCATCATCCTCTTCACGCTGGATGAAACCGCCTATGCCCGCGAGCTTGCGCCGCTGGCTGGGCATTATCCGGCGCTGAAGCTGGGCCCGCCCTGGTGGTTTTTCGACTCGGTCGAGGGCATCCGGCGCTTTCGTGAAACCACGACCGAGACGGCAGGCTTCTACAACACGGTCGGCTTCAACGACGACACCCGCGCCTATCTCTCCATCTCCGCCCGGCACGATGTCGCGCGCCGGTGTGATTGCGCCTATCTCGCGCGCCTTGTGGCCGAGCATCGCCTTGGCGAAGACGCAGCGGCGGAGCTGGCGCATGATCTGGCTTACCGTCTTGCCAAGGAGGCTTACCGGCTATGAGTGAGGCCCAGCTCATCGACATGCGACAGGTGGCGCATCCGCGCGATGTGAGGCGCTATGACACCGCCAGCCTGCGCGCCGATTTCCTGATCGAGAACCTGTTTCGTCCGGGCGAAATCAGCCTCACCTTCAGCCACATAGAGCGGATGATTGTGGGCGGCGTCATGCCACTGGGGCATGCTGTTCCCCTGCCGGCTTATGCGCCTACCGGCACGCCATATTTCCTCGCGCGCCGCGAGATCGGCATCTTCAATATCGGCGGACCGGGGCATGTCATCGTCGGTGGCGAGCAACATGCGCTTGAGCGACTTGATGCGCTTTACGTCGGCTGCGGCCATGAGCATGTCAGCTTTGCCAGTGATGACACATCCAATCCTGCCAGATTTTATCTGCTCAGCACACCCGCCACCCGGCCATGCCCTGTGCGGCGCATCAGCCAATCCGATGCACGCAAGATTGCACTTGGCGCGGCAGAAGGGGCCAATCAGCGCACAATCTGCCAGTATCTCGTGCCTGATCTGTGCGACACCAATCAGCTGGTCATGGGCATCACCATGCTTGCCCCAGGCTCTGTGTGGAACACCATGCCGGCGCATACGCATGACCGGCGCTCGGAGGCCTATCTCTACTTCGATCTCGGGCCAGATGCGCGCGTCTTCCACATGATGGGCGAGCCAACGGAAACACGACATCTCGTTGTTGCCAATCAGCAGGCCATCCTCGCGCCAAACTGGTCGATTCATTCCGGCTGCGGCACCAGCAATTACAGCTTCATCTGGGGCATGGGCGGCGACAATGTGGTGTTCTCGGACATGGACCCCGTGGCGATGGCGGATTTGCGATGAGCCAGACGTCGCCCCACGCCCTGTTCAGCCTTGCGGGTCGCCGCGCGCTGGTGACGGGCGCGAACACCGGCATTGGTCAGGGCATCGCCGTGGCGCTAGCTGGCGCGGGGGCTGAGGTGGTCGCGGTGGGGCGTTCCTCCATGGATGAGACATCGCGCCTCATCGCTGGTGCAGGAGGCGTATGCCATCCGCTGAAGGCTGACCTCGCCGACAAGAGCGAACGCGCCGGGCTGATCAACACTGCCGTTCAGCGCCATGGCCCGCTCGATATTCTCGTCAACAATGCCGGCATTATCCGCCGCGCCGATGCGCTGGAGTTCACTGAAGCAGATTGGGACGATGTGATCGACCTCAACCTCAAGGCGGCATTCTTCCTCGCGCAAGGCTTTGCCCGGCATGTGCTGGATGAGGGCCGGCAAGGCAGGTGTGTCGGGCGCATCATCAACATCGCATCGCTGCTTTCGTTTCAAGGCGGTATCCGCGTCGCGTCCTACACGGCCAGCAAGGGCGGCATCGCCGGCATCACGCGGCTGCTGGCCTGCGAATGGGCGGGCAAGGGCATCAATGTGAACGCCATTGCGCCGGGTTATGTCACCTCGAACAACACATCGGCCTTGCGCGCCGACCCAGCCCGCAATGACGCGATCCTCGCGCGCATTCCCGCGGGGCGCTGGGGCGAGCCATCAGACATTGGCGGAGCAGCGGTGTTCCTCGCCAGCGCTGCGGCAGATTATGTGCATGGGGCGATCCTGCCCGTGGATGGTGGGTGGATGGCACGATGAGCAGCAAAAACCCTGATTTGCGCCAGCATACAGGCCGCCCGTTCGTCACTGATGCAGATACACCATGGCAGGAGGTTGGGCCGGGTGTAAGGCGCAAGATCCTCGCGCATGGGCCGGAGCTGATGCTGGTGCGTGTCGCCTTCGAGGCGGGTGCCATCGGCCCGGAGCACACCCACCCGCATGTTCAGTGCACGCTGGTGGAAAGCGGGCGCTTCGCCATCACCATTGCTGGCACAACGCGCGAGCTTGCTGCCGGCGACAGCTTCTTCGTCGCATCAAACCTGCCGCACAGCGCCGTGGCGCTGAGCGCGGGCGCGCTGCTCGACAGTTTTTCCCCCATGCGGGATGAATTTCTGGATTAGCCTGTTTGCCTTCTCTGTCTCTCGTCTTCTCTGCTTTTGCCTTGCCTGCCAAACGCGACCACAAAACTTGAACCAACGCCCGGATCACCGGGGATCACTCACGGAGGACCACCCAATGACCACCACCTCAAAGACAAACCGGCGTTCGTTCGGCCTCTTGGCCTCAGCGTTCGCGCTCGGCCTGATGGCATCGACTGCCAGTGCACAGACCACCTTGCGATCGACCGATATTCACCCGGACGGCTACCCCACCGTCGAGGCGGTGAAATTCATGGGCAAGCTCCTTGAAGAGCGCACCAAGGGCAAGCTCAAGATCAACACCTTCCATTCGGCGCAGCTCGGCAATGAGAAGGACACGATCGAGCAGACACGCTTTGGTGTCATCGACATCAACCGCATCAACATGGCGCCGTTCAACAACCTGATCCCGGCGACGAACGTGCCGTCGCTGCCGTTCATCTTCCGCTCTGTGGCGCACATGCGCAGCGTGATGGACGGCCCCATCGGCGATGCGATCCTCAAGGAATTCGAGAAGCACGATCTGGTCGGCCTTGCCTTCTATGATTCAGGCTCACGCTCCTTCTACAATTCCAAGCGCGCCATCGCCTCACCTGCCGATATGAAAGGCATGAAGATCCGCGTGCAGCAATCCGACATGTTCGTCGCGCTGGTCTCGGCGCTTGGCGCGAATGCCACACCGATGGCGTTTGGCGAGGTCTATTCAGCGCTCCAGACCGGCGTGATCGACGGAGCCGAGAACAACTGGCCATCCTTCGAATCCACAAAGCATTTCGAGGTGTCGAAGTTCTATTCGCTCACCGAGCATTCCCTCTCGCCTGAGGTGCTGGTGATGTCGAAGAAGAGCTTCGACAAGCTCTCCGCTGAGGATCAGGCAATCGTCAAGGCTGCTGCGAAGGAATCCGTCGCCGAGATGCGCAAGCTCTGGGATGCGCGCGAGAAGGCCTCCGAGGCCAAGGTCCGCGCCGGCGGCGCGGTGGTCAATACCGTTGAGAAGCAGCCCTTCATCGATGCGATGAAGCCGGTCTATGACCGCTTCGTCACTGACCCAGCGCTGAAGAAGCTTGTCGCTGACATTCAGGCCGTGAAGTAACGCCAGCCAGTCACGCAAGAAACCAGCGGCGGCTTGGGCAACGAGCCGCCGCGTCCCCTGCCCTTATGGCCCTGCCCTCATAGCCTCAGGAAACACCATGCAAGGCTTCACCGCGCTTTATTCAAGGCTGGCTGCAAGGCTCAGTCTTGCTGCCTTGCTGCTGGCCGGGGTTGGCCTCGTGGCCATGACGGTGATTGTCGCCTGGACCGTGTTCGGGCGCTATGTGCTGAACGCCACTCCGACATGGGGCGAACCTGTCTCGCTCTTCCTGATGCTGTGGTTCATCCTGCTTGGCGGTTCGGTGGGCGTGCGCGAACTCGACCATATGGGCTTTGACATCGGGCTGCATTACGCGCGCGGCAAATGGAAAGCGGCGCTGGTCATCACCAATGAGGCGCTGGTGGCACTCTTCGCCTTTGCCATGGTCTGGTATGGCACCGAACTTGCCGCGAAGGTCTGGAGTGATCGCCTGCCGATGATCGGCATCTCGAAGGGCTGGGATTATGTGCCCATAGTCGGCGGCGGTGTGCTGATCGCGCTGTTCTCCATCGAGAAGCTGCTGTTGTTCTTCACAGGCCAGGCCCCTGCCCCGATGCCGCTGCGGCTGGGCGGGCTCGATGCCACCAAGCTCGGCACGGAGGCCTGATCGACATGGCCATTACCATTCTCTTCCTTTCGTTCAGCATTCTGCTGCTCATGGGCGTGCCGGTGGCGTTTTGCCTCGGCCTCTCCTCACTCGCCACGGTGCTGTATCTCGGCATTCCGCCGGTCGTGGTGTTCCAGCAAATGTCGACCGGCATGAATGCCTTCGCCATGCTGGCTATCCCCTTCTTCATTTACTCCGGTGACCTGATGATCCGCGGCGGCATTGCCGACCGGCTGATCCAGTTTGCGGCCTCGCTTGTGGGTCATCTGCGCGGCGGGCTGGGGCAGGTCAATGTCATCACCTGCACGCTGTTCGGCGGCATATCCGGCTCGGCTGTGGCGGATGCGAGCGCTGTTGGCGGCATCATGATCCCGCAAATGGTCAAGCGCGGCTATGCGCCCGATTATGCCGTGAACGTCACGGCCAATGCCGCGATCATCGCGCTGCTGATCCCGCCCTCGCACAACATGATCATCTATTCGCTGGCGGCTGGCGGCACGATCTCGATTGCCGATCTTTTCACCGCAGGCGTTGTGCCTGGGTTGATGCTCTGCGGCGCGTTGATGATCGCCGCCTGGGCGGTGGCGGTGAAGCGTGGCTATCCTGCCGATGTATTCCCCGGCTTCCTCACCGTTGCGCGGCTGTTCGTGGCGGCCTTTCCGGGCATTCTGCTGATCGGCATCATCTTTGGCGGTGTGCGCTCAGGCGTGTTCACGGCCACGGAATCCTCATGTGTCGCGGTCATCTATGCGCTCTTGATCACTGTGCTGGTCTATCGCAGCCTCAGCTTTGCCGGCTTCGTGCATGCCACGCTCGGCGCGGTGCGCACCACCGCGATGGTGCTGCTGGTGATTGGTGCAGCCAGCTCCTTCGGCTGGTTGATGGCCTTCCTGCAGGTGCCGGCGGCTACCATCAGCATGATGAAATCGATCTCGGACAATCCGATCATCATCCTGCTGATGATCAACGTCATCCTGCTGGTGCTCGGCACCTTCATGGACATGGCACCCATGATCATCATCTGCACGCCGATCTTCCTGCCGGTGGTGAAGGCGATTGGCGTGGACCCGGTGCATTTTGGCGTGATCCTGATCCTCAATGCCGGCATCGGTCTCAACACCCCGCCTGTCGGCTCGGTGCAGTTTGTCGCCTGCGCCATCGGCAAGGTGTCAATCTCGGAGAGCATGCGGACGATCTGGCCGTTCTATGGCGCGAGTGTCGCGGTGCTGCTGCTCATCACCTATGTGCCTGCCTTCTCGCTCTGGCTGCCGGCCCTGTTCAGGTGAGATGATGCAGCGCCTTTCTCCTGCTACCGCCCATCTGCTGCCTGCGACGATCAAGCGTGCGGATACATCCGGAGCAGATGGTGAGCGCGAAGGTTACCCATGCATCGTGCACTTAGGCCTCGGTGCCTTTGCGCGGGCTCATATCGCCGCCTATACGCAGGATGCGAACAGGCTGGCGGGCGAGAACTGGCACATCATCGGCGTCAGCCTCAAGCGGCCCGATATGCGCGATATGCTTGCCCCGCAAAGCGGGCTTTACACGCTGGTGACGCGCGCGCCGGAAGGGCCGAAATATGAGCTGATCAATGTGGTGCGCGAATGCCTGGTTGCACCTGAAAATCCGGGCGCAATCATCGCGCTGTTGTGTGAGCCCTCAACGCGCATCGTCTCGCTGACCATCACCGAAAAGGGCTATTGCCACCTGCCCGCTACCGGCAGACTGGATCTGACGCACCCGGACATTGCGCATGATCTGGCAAACATGCATCAGCCGCGCTCGGCGCTGGGGTTCATCGTGGCCGGGCTGGCAGCAAGACGGCTGGCTGGCTTGCCACCCTTCACAGTGCTCTGTTGCGACAATCTGCCGGCCAATGGCAAGCTCCTGCGCGGGCTGGTGCTGGAATTTGCGCAGACAGTTGCTCCTGCTCTGGCAGAGTGGATCGCCAGAGAGGGCGCGTTCCCCTGCACAATGGTCGACAGGATTGTGCCCGCCACCACTGCTGCCGACATTGCCGACGTGGGGGCAATGCTTGGTCTGCATGATGCTGCGCCGGTGATGGCCGAGCCATTCCGGCAATGGGTGATCGAGGATCATTTCGCCAATGGCCGCCCCGCCTGGGAGAAGGCCAGCGCGCAGATGGTCAGCGATGTTGCGCCCTTCGAGCTGATGAAGCTGCGCCTGCTCAATGGCGCGCATTCATCCCTTGCCTATCTCGGTTATATTGCCGACTACGAGACGGTTGCGAAGGCAAGCGATAGCCCTGCCATGGCTGCTTTCCTCACGCGGCTATGGACAGAGATCATCCCCACAGTGCCCGCGCCTGAGGGTGTTGATCTGCACGCTTACAGCCAGGCGCTGCTCATCCGCTTCCGCAATCCGGCCATCCATCATCGCACATGGCAGATCGCCATGGATGGCTCGCAGAAGCTGCCGCAACGCCTGCTTGGCACATTGCGCGAACGGCTGGCGGCGGGTGCTGAGTTTGATGCGCTGGCGCTGGGGTTAGCTGGCTGGATGCGATACGTCATGGGCCATGACGAGGCTGGAAACGCGATTGATGTGCGTGACCCGCTGTCGGCAAGGTTTGCCGAAATATCAACACTGGCTGCCGGCAATGCGCGCGCCATGGTTGATGGATTGCTGGCCATCGAAGCCATCTTTGGGGCTGATCTTGCACAGCATCAAAACCTGCGCACCGCGCTGATCACTCACCTGCAAAAGCTGCTTGAACATGGTGCACAAAACACGCTTGCCGCCTTCGCCGAAACAACGCCTAATGCGCATGCGTCACAAACGGCCTGAATCAACAGGGCCGACGAGAGAAGACACCAAGGGAAGACACACCAAGGGAGGATTACCCATGCTGACTAAATCGTTTAAAAAAATCGCCTTGCTCGCCAGCGCCGGCTTTCTCGCCGCCGGCCTGCTTGCTGCCCCTGCCAATGCGCAAACCAAGCTGAAATGGGGCCATGTCTATGAGACATCCGAGGCCTTCCATCTCGAAGCCGTCTGGGCAGCTGGCGAATTCGCCAAGCGCACCAACAACAAATACCAGATCGAGGTGTTTCCTGCCTCGCAGCTCGGCAAGGAAACCGACATCAACCAGGGCCTCTCGCTCGGCTCGGTGGACATCATCATGTCCGGCTCCAGCTTCGCAGCGCGCTCCTTCGCCCCGTTGGGCGTTACCTATTACCCCTTCACCTTCCGCGATGCCGATCATCTGCTTGCCTACACCAAGAGCGACATCTTCAAGGAGCTGACCAAGGGCTATGAGGAGAAGACCGGCCACAAGATCACAGCCGTGACCTATTACGGCATCCGTCACACCTCATCGAACCGCGCGTTCAAGACCTGCGCCGAGATGCGGGGCCTGAAAATCCGCGTACCGGATGTGCCGGCCTATCTCGCCATGCCGCGCTCATGCGGCGCGAACACCACGCCGATCGCCTTCGCGGAAGTCTATCTCGCCCTTCAGAACGGCACCGTGGAGGCGCAGGAAAACCCGCTCACCACCATTGAGGCCAAGAAGTTCTACGAGGTGCAAAAGCACATCGTGCTCACCGGCCACATTGTCGATCATCTCAACACTGTGATCGCGAAAGGCTTCTGGGAGAAGCTTTCGAGCGACGAGCAGAAAATCCTGACAGAGGTGACGCAGGAAGCCGCTGCCCGCGCCACCGCACGCATCAAGGCCGATGAGGCCAAGCTCGTGCAGTTCTTCAAGGATAAGGGCTTGACCGTCTCCGAGATCAACAAGGCGGAGTATCAGGAGGCCGTTGCCAAGGGCGTGACTTTCGAGCAGTTCGGCTATCGCAAGGCCGATTGGGACAAGATTCAGGCGATCAAGTAATTCGGTTGCATCCAAAGTCACGCCGGGCTGCTGCCCGGCGTGCGCCCTCTCATTCGATCACACATGCTCTCACCATAGGTGCTCCATGTCCGGCCCGCAGCCGCAGGAAATCCATACCCAGGTCACCACTGAGGAAATCGCCCGCACCTTCGATGAGGCAGAAGTGCCCATCGACATCTCAGGTCGTGGCTTCGAGGATTGGGTGGCGCTGATCATCTTCTGGATGATGTGCGGCTGCGTCTTCCTGCAGTTCTTCACGCGCTACGTGCTCAACAATAGCTTCGCGTGGACTGAGGAAATTGCGGTCTATTGCCTGATCGCCATCGTGTTTGTCGGCTCGGCCATGTGCGTGCGCATCTCGCGGCATATCCAGGTCGATTTCCTCTATCGCTATTTGCCGCATGTGCCGGGGCGGATCGCGGCGACGCTGGTGGACCTCATCCGCATTGCCACTTTCAGCTATCTGGCGCTGCTGGTCTGGCGCTACTCCGCCATCATCTCCGATGAGGCGATGACCACGATCAACTTCCCGAAAATGCCGGTGTTCATGGTCGTGTTCGGCGCCTTTGTGCTGATGGCGCTGCGCAGTGTGCAAGTGATGATCACCAGCCTGCGTGATGGCTATTCCGTGCTGGAACGCCCCGGCGCCTTCGATGGCTCGCCCGTGGAAACCCAACAAGACAACAAGGCCTGAAACAAGATGCTCATCCTGCTTGGTGGTTTTCTGGCCCTGATGGTTCTGGGCGTGCCAGTCGCGGTGTCGATGGTGGTCGCGTCGCTGGGCTATCTTGCCGTTTATGGCGGCGCGCCGGATGTGATCGTGGCGCAGCGCATGATTGCCGGCGTCGAGAGCTTTCCGCTGCTCGCCGTGCCATTCTTCATCCTGGCCGGAAACCTGATGAACATCGCGGGAGTCACAGGCCGCATCTATGCCTTTGCCGTGGCGCTGGTGGGCTGGATGCGCGGCGGGCTGGCGCAGGTCAACATCATCGGCTCGGTGATTTTCTCCGGCATGTCAGGCACGGCCATCGCGGATGCTGCCGGCATCGGCACCATCGAGATCAAGGCCATGAAGGATCATGGCTATCCGGTCGAGGTCGCGGTGGGAGTCACCGCTGCGTCGGCCACGCTGGGGCCGATCATTCCGCCTTCGCTGCCCTTCGTGATTTACGGCATGATGTCGAATGTCTCGATTGGCGCGCTGTTCCTTGGCGGCGTCATTCCCGGCGTGCTGATGACCGTGCTGATGATGATCACGGTGTGGATCTTCGCCCGCATTTATCGCTGGGGCTCTGATGCGCCGTTCGAATGGCGCAAGATCGCAGCCGCGATGCTGGAGGTCGCGGTAGTGCTCGGCTTCCCGCTGGCCGTGTATCTTTTGGAGAAGTGGGGCTTCTCGCAGAACGCCGCCATCTTCACCGCGCTCGGTGTGGTGCTCGCGGCGGATTACGTCTTCAAGTTCTCGGCCGTGATGGCGCTGATGACGCCCGTGATTCTCATCGGCGGCATGGTGCTTGGCTGGTTCACGCCCACGGAGGCCGCCGTTGCTGCCGTGATGTGGTCGCTGTTCCTTGGCCTCGTGCGCTATCGCTCGATGAACTTCCAGAGCCTCGCCAAGGCCACCTTCGACACGGTCGAGACCACGGCCTCCGTGCTGTTCATCGTGACTGCTGCCTCGATCTTTGCGTGGCTCCTGACGGTGAGCCAAGCCGCGACGGCGCTCTCGACGCTGATCTTCTCGATCACCGACAACAAATATGTGTTCCTTATCCTCGTGAACCTGCTGATGCTGTTCGTTGGTTGTTTCCTCGACACCATCGCGGCCATCACCATCCTTGTGCCGATCCTGCTGCCGATCGTGCTGAAGCTTGGCATTGACCCGGTGCATTTCGGCCTGATCATGGTGCTCAACCTGATGATCGGCCTGTTGCATCCGCCGCTTGGCATGGTGCTGTTTGTGCTCTCGCGGGTCGCCAATCTCTCGGTGGAGCGCACCACCATGGCGATCCTGCCATGGCTTGCGCCGCTGTTTGTGGCGCTGCTCGCCATCACCTTCATCCCCGAAATCACGCTCTGGCTGCCGCGCCAGATTGGCATGATCAGATGAGCGATGTGGCGCATGCCGCGACGCTTTTTGGCGCAGGTGATCTGCGGTTCGTGCCGCGCGAGCTGGGGCCATTGCCAGCAGGCATGCTGCGCATCGCCTTTGGCGCAGGCGGCATTTGCGGCTCGGACATGCATTATTTCCGGCATGGCCGCTCCGGAGATTTCACGCTGAAATCGCCGCTGGTGCTGGGCCACGAGATTGCCGGTGAGATCGTTGCGGGGGAAGCTGAGGCGCATGGGCTGCACATCGGGCAGCGCGTTGCCATCAACCCCTCGCGCTGGTGCGGGCATTGCACGGCCTGCAAGGCGGGCCGACCTAACCTGTGCGAGAACATCTATTTCATGGGCTCGGCCTCGAAGACGCCGCATATGCAAGGCGGCTTTTCGAGCCTGTTCGATGTGGTGCCTGCGCAATGTGTGCCGATCCCGGATCATGTCTTCTATGCTGCAGCTGCCCTCGCAGAGCCGTTGGCGGTATGCCTCCATGCGCTCGCCCGCGCCGGTGATGTGGCAGGGCGAAATGTGCTGGTGGTGGGCGCAGGGCCCATTGGCCTGCTCACCTTGCTGGCAGCAAAGGCGGCGGGAGCGGGCGCAATCACCATCACCGATATGGCCGACATGCCGCTTGGCCTAGCCGCGAAGCTTGGCACGCATGCGGCGCTCAACATCGCCCGCAACCCGGATGCGCTGACATCGCTGGGGCCGGTGTTTGACATCGTGTTCGAAGCCAGCGGCTCGCCTCATGGCCTTGCCTCGGCGCTCAACGCCGCGAAGCGTGGCGGCATCGTGGTGCAGATCGGCAATCAACCTGCGGGCGATATTCCCTTCCCCGCCAATATGGTCATGGCCAAGGAAATTGATCTTCGCGGCTCCTTTCGCTTCGGGCAGGAGTTTGGACAGGCTCTTGCAATGATCGCATCCGGCGTGATCAAGGTGAGCGCGCTGATCACTGCGCAATTGCCGTTGGCTCAGGCGAAACAGGCCATGGGGGCCGCGCTGGACCGCGCATCGGCGATCAAAGTCGTGCTGATTGCCGATGGCTCCACCGATCATCAGGGAGCGTGATGATGGCAAAAATCGTGCGCGTTGAAGCCCTGATGGTTGATCTGGTGCCCAAGGTGAAGCGCGTCGATGCCATCCAATCGTTTGTGAGCCAGGAAACGCCAATCATCCGCATCACGGACTCCGATGGCCTGACCGGCACAGGCTACAGCTATACCATCGGCACGGGTGGCCCGTCAGTCATGGCGCTGTTGCAGCGCACCTTCTGCCCGGCGCTGATCGGGCGTGACCCGAACGAGATCGAGAAAATCTGGCGTGATTTGTTTTTCATGAGCCATGCCACCACAGTGGGCGCCATCACCTCGCTTGCGCTTGCCGCCATCGACACGGCGCTGTGGGATTTGAAATGCCTGCGCCATGGCACGCCGCTGCACATCATGGCCGGCGGGGCGCAGGACAGGATTCCGCTCTACACCACCGAGGGCGGCTGGCTGCATCTTGAGACCAGTGCATTGGTCGAAGACGCACTCGCGGCGAAATCACGCGGTTTTGGCGGGTGCAAGATCAAGGTTGGGCGTCCGCATGTTTCGGAAGACGTGGCCAGGCTGAGCGCCGTGCGTGAGGCTGTCGGGCCGTCATTCGAGATCATGACCGACGCCAACCAGCGCTTCACAGTGGATGAGGCGATACGGCGCGCACGCTGCCTGACGCCGCTCGACATCGCCTGGTTCGAGGAGCCTCTGACCGCCGATGATCTTTCCGGCCATCAGCGCCTGTCCGAGAGCACCACAATTCCGATCGCTGTGGGGGAAAGTCTCTACAGCCACCTGCATTTTCGCGAGTATTTGCAGCGCGGCGCATGTTCGATCGTGCAGGTTGATGTCGCGCGCATCGGCGGCATCACGCCATGGCTCAAGGTCGCGCATCTGGCCGAATGCTTCAATGTGCCGGTGTGTCCGCATTTCCTGATGGAGTTGCATGTCGGGCTTTGCGCTGCCGTGCCAAATGCCCGCTGGGTGGAGTATATCCCCCAGCTTGATGCGCTGACGCGGACAGGCATGCGGATCGAGAACGGCCATGCCATTCCATCTTCCTCACCAGGGCTCGGCATCGATTGGGATGTGGACGCCATCAATGCGCAGGCCGTCGAGGGCTCGCGGTTTACGTTGTCTGACACCTGACGGAGATAGCATTTGGAACAATCATGGCGCTGGTTCGGCCCGGATGATCTGGTGACGCTGCCGCACATCCGGCAGGCGGGCGCGACCGGCATTGTCACATCGCTGCACCACATCCCTTACGGCGTGGTGTGGAGCATCGACGAGATCGAAAAGCGCAAGGCCATGATCGCGGCGGATGCGAGCCTTGGACTGCGTTGGAATGTGGTCGAGAGCCTACCTTTGCACGAGGACATCAAGCTTGGGCAAGGCCCGCTTGCCCAGCATTTCGATGCGTATCGCCAATCCATGCGCAACCTTGCCGCCTGCGGCATCAAGACGATCTGCTATAATTTCATGCCGATCCTCGATTGGACGCGCACGGACCTTGCGCATCCCTTGCCCGGCGGCGGGCGCGCGTTGCGCTTCGATGCTGTTAAGTTCTGCGC
>JBOFIL010000114.1:0-3152 GCA_051650165.1 Allobosea sp. | reverse complement strand
TGAGGCCTCTGCCCCGAGCGCATAATCAATCACCAGGGTGTCCGGCTTCCTGCCCTTCATGGGAAACGCGGCGCTGGCCTGCTCGAGATGCACATCGGCGCCGGCCAATTTCGCCATCTCGGCAAGCGCTTCACCCGTGAAACGACCCGGCGAAATGATGAGAATATTGCGGCCCGTGAGTGGCGCCGTGTGCGCCTCTGCGCATGTCTCGACTGTGAGTGGCAGCATGACGGAGAAAACCGCGCCTTTGCGGTCTGCGCTGGCAAGCTCAATTTTGCCGCGCATCGCTTCGACAAGTCGCCTGACAATGGCAAGGCCGAGCCCGGTCCCGCCATGCAGACGGCCGGTCTCGGCATCCGCTTGCTCGAACTCGAGGAAGATCGCCTGCTGGCGCTCCGGCGCAACACCAGGCCCGGTATCCTCAACGGACAGAACCAATTCGCGCTCTTCGTGCCATGAAGCCCGAACCGCCACTCCGCCAGCAGCTGTGAACTTCACGGCATTCCCGACAAGATTTACCAGAATCTGCCGCAGACGCTCCTCATCGCCGCGCAACATCAGCGGCAGGCGGGGATCAATGAACGCAGCAATATCCAGACCCTTGGTCTGCGCGCGCGGCGCCATCAGCTCCACCACATCCTCGACAAGGCGCGCGGGATCGAACGGCGCATCGGCCAGCTCAAGCTTGCCGGCCTCGACGCGTGTCAGATCAAGGATCTCATCGACAAGACCGAGCAGGGCCCGGCCTGATGTTTGAAGCGCGCGCAAATAGGCGCTCTGCTCGGGGTCCAGCCGCGTGTCGCCCAGGAGATCGGCAGTGCCCAGAATACCATTAAGGGGTGTGCGAAACTCGTGGCTGACGGTTGCCAGAAAGCGTGATTTCGCTTCGCTGGCGCCCTCGGCCTTGGCGCGCGCCTCTTCCAGCAAGCGCTCTGTGGCAACCCGGCCCGTGACATCGCGCCCGACGCGTTGGCGCACGGTGGCGTCACCATCCAGCGCGACGCTTGTCTCGATCCATGAAATCCAGCGCTCAGTGCCATCTGGCATCCTGATCAGCTCATCATGGATCAGCGCGCCATCCGTCTCGGCCTGCCTTTGCGCCGCGGCCAGCACATCCGGTGTTGCCATGCTGCCGCGAACGCTCCCCTGAGGCAGCCCAATGAGCTTGGCGTAGGCCGCATTGGCATAGAGAATGCGCCCATCGCCGCTGCGGCGTACGACGAGATCACCCAGAGTCTCGACCAGGCTGCGGTGAAGCGCCTCGCTGGCGGCCAGCTCCCAGCCGCGATCATCGACACGCTCGATTTCGGCCATCAGCTGCCGATTTTCAACAGCCAGCCGCTTCGCCTCGGAGCGCGCACGCGACATCACCAGCCAACCGGCCAGCACGAAGCTGCCAAGCGCCAGCGCCTCCAACACGTGAATCAGGCCAGTATCCATGCAACCGCTGATGAGAGAAGGGGTCCGGCCTCAACGTTAGCCCCGCCGCACTTGCTGAAGCGTTGCGCGGGGCAAAACGGCTGCAAAGACAGTTACCAGATGGTTGCCTGAGGCATTTATCGATCACGCCGCAAGCGCGTGCTGGTCAATGCGCGAGCGATAGGACAGCGCCTCGGCCAGATGGACGCGACCCACCTTCTCGTCACCATCGAGATCGGCGATGGTGCGCGCCACCTTCAGCACACGGTGGAAGGCACGCGCGGAGAGCTTCATCGCCTCCGCAGCATCGCGCACCAGCTTCATGCCGGCCTCATCAGGCTTTGCCACCTCATCAAGCAGGCTGGCAGGGCATGCCGCATTGGTGGAAATGGCTTTAAGGCCGCGAGATTCGTAGCGTTCGCGCTGGCGCTGGCGGGCCATTGCAACGCGCGCCCGCACCTCGCGCGAGCCTTCGGGGGCTGGCGGCAGGATCAGATCGGATGCCGAGACGGCAGGCACATCAATGATGATGTCGATCCGGTCCAATAGCGGGCCGGAAATACGCGAGAGATATTGCGCCATGCAGCGATCATTTGGCTGGCGCTTGCAGGCAAAGCCGGGATCTATCGCCTTGCCGCAGCGGCATGGGTTCATCGCGGCCACAAGCTGGAAACGCGCCGGATAGACCGCGCGCGCATTGGCCCGCGAGATCAGCACCTCGCCTGTTTCAAGCGGCTGGCGGAGCGCATCGAGCGCCTGAGGCTGGAATTCAGGCAACTCATCGAGGAACAGCACACCGTGATGGGCCAGCGAAACCTCGCCGGGCTTGGCCTGCAACCCGCCGCCCACCAGCGCCGCCATCGAGGCCGAATGATGCGGCGCGCGGAAAGGGCGACGGTCCGTCAGCGCGCCCCCGGCAAGGCGGCCTGCCACCGAATGCACCATCGACACCTCAAGCAGCTCGCGCGGGGTCAACGGCGGCAGGATCGAGGGCAAGCGGCTCGCCAGCATGGACTTGCCTGACCCTGGCGGGCCATTGAACAGCAGCGCATGGGCACCAGCGGCCGCGATTTCCAGCACACGCTTGGCGCTTTCCTGCCCGCGCACATCAGCCAGATCCGGCAGCATGCCGGGATCCGGCGCGATGGAAGGTTCGGGCCGTGCCATGAGCTGCGTGCCCTTGAAATGATTGGCAAGCTCGATCAACGAGCGCGGCGCGAGCAGATCAAGATCAGGCGAGGCCCAGGCCGCTTCCGAGCCGCATGCCGCCGGGCAGATCAGGCCATGGCCGCGCGCATTGGCAGCGATGGCGGCAGGAAGCACGCCCGCAACAGAGGCGAGTGAGCCATCGAGCCCCAATTCACCAAGCACGGTATATCCAGCCAAGGCATCCTGCGGCACAGCACCAATCGCGGCCATCACGGCGAGCGCAATCGGCAGATCATAATGGCTGCCTTCCTTGGGCAGGTCGGCGGGCGCAAGATTGATGATGATACGCTTGGCTGGCAGCGCCAGCCCTGAGGCAATCAGCGCAGCGCGCACCCGCTCGCGGCTTTCACCCACTGCCTTGTCCGGCAGGCCAACAATGACAAAATTCACCTGGCCGGGGCTGACCTGCACCTGCACATCGACAGGGCGCGCCTCGATGCCTTCGAACGCAACTGTCGCCACCCGCGTGACCATGCCCCACCGCCCCCGATGCCCCGCGCCATGCAAAGCCCTGAGATCACGCT
>JBOFIL010000113.1:0-2861 GCA_051650165.1 Allobosea sp. | reverse complement strand
TCCTTGGGGACATCGCGTGGCCGAGGATTTTGGCGGGTTGATCGCCGAAGGCATCGACATTCGCCCCACCATTGCGGTGACCAAAGCGCGCCTCAACATGGCGGAGATCCTCGCGGCCAGTGGCGCGCATCGCCTCGCGCCGGATGGCGAGGTGCTGCACACCACGGGCGACATCACGGTGACCAAAATCGCGATTGACCCGGTCTGGCATCTGCCGGGCGTGGCGGAGCGTTTCGGCACCACCGAGCAGGAGCTGCGCCGCACGCTGTTCGAGCAGACCGGCGGCATGTTCACTGAACTGGTGACGCGGCCTGACATGAAGCTGTTCCTGCCCCCCATCGGCGGCACAACAGTCTATATCGTTGGCGACATGGCGGCGATCCATGATCCCAAGCGCCGGGTTTCGTGCCGCGTGCATGATGAGTGCAATGGCTCGGATGTGTTCGGCTCGGACATCTGCACCTGCCGGCCCTATCTGGTGCATGGGCTGGAGGAGTGCGTGCGCGAGGCGCAAGGCGGCGGCGTCGGCATTATCGCTTATAACCGCAAGGAAGGCAGGGCGCTGGGCGAAGTGACCAAGTTCCTTGTCTATAATGCCCGCAAGCGCCAGGAGGGCGGCGACCAGGCCGCCACGTATTTTGAGCGCACCGAATGCGTTGCCGGCGTGCAGGATGCGCGCTTCCAGCAATTGATGCCCGATGTATTGCATTGGCTTGGCGTCACGCGGATTGATCGCTTCATGTCGATGTCGAACATGAAGTACGATGCGATTGTCGGCTCCGGCATCGAGATCGGCGAGCGTGTGCCGATCCCGCCGGAGTTGATCCCGCCTGATGCTTCTGTCGAGATGGAGGCGAAGAAGGCCGCTGGGTATTTCACGCCCGATGGCGGACCGACTGCGGAAGAGCTGAAATCCACCATCGGCCGCGATCTGGGCCGGTTCTGACCCATGCAGGCAGCAGACAGCTCAATGACAGCGACGATCGATCCGCGTGCGGAGGTGCTGCTCTCGGCGTGGGCAGTCCGGCAACGGTGCCGCATCCTCTATGCCGCCGCGCTGGCTGGCAGGCTGGAGCATTTCACCCTTTACCTGGGCAGGCTGGATGAAGTGGCGGATTATGTGCTCGATACCATGCGCCACAATTATCCGACGCTTGACGTGCCCTTCCATGCGCGCTGGCGGCATTTCTCGGCAGGGGGTATTGATCGCTGGAGCGAGATCGCGCCGCGGCTGGGACATAAGACAAAAGCGCTTGGGCGCGCAGCCTTCGATCTGGCGATTGTCAGCGTGCTGCTTGATGCAGGCTCCGGCGCTAAATGGAAGTATCACGAGGTTGAATCAGGCAAGGATTTTGCCCGCTCCGAAGGGCTGGGCGTGGCAAGCTACCGCATGTTTGCAGCAGGCGAATTCGCTCGCTCACTCGATGATAAATATCGCTGTGATGCGGCCATTCTGGCCAATATGGGCGAGAGGCAACTTGGCTCAGGCTTTCAGGTGCAGCCACGCGAGAACCCGCTGAATGGGCTGGAGGGCCGGGTTGCCTTGTTGAATCAGCTTGGGAAAACCTGCCTCGCAAATCCTGCCGTGTTTGACGCTGGAGACGGCCCACGCCCCGGCGGATTGTTTGATGTGCTCGTTAAAATGGCGGGCATTGAACGCCGCCTCCCGGCGGCCCGCATCCTTGAAACCTTGCTCATCTATCTGGGGCCAATCTGGCCAGGAAGGCTTGAGCTGTTCGGCACCTCGCTCGGAGATTCGTGGCATCACCCGATGGTGCGCACGGGCGATGCGGCCGATGGCATCATCCCCTTCCACAAGCTGTCGCAATGGCTGGCCTATTCGCTGATCGAGCCGCTGCAATGGTGCGGCATTGATGTGGTCGAGATCGATGGGCTCACGGGTCTGGCCGAATACCGCAATGGCGGCTTGCTGCTCGATATGGGGCTCATCGCACTGAAAAACCCGGATGACACGAACTCTGCCCACGAGCCCGGCTCGACGCTTGTTGTGGAATGGCGCGCACTCACCGTGTGCTTGCTGGACCTCATCGCGGAAAAGCTGAGAGAAAAGCTGGAGCTTACAGCAGAGCAGCTTCCCCTCGCCAAAGTGCTGGAGGGCGGCACATGGGCAGCCGGGCGGCGCATTGCAGCAGAAAAGCGCAAGGGCGGCGGCCCGCCGCTCACCATCATCAGCGACGGCACAGTGTTCTAGGCCATTATATCTCCCAGGCATTCATATCCGGGCAAAGCGGCAAGACACGGTGCAAACAAGGCACGGCACAAACAAGACACGACGCAAAACAAGGCGTGGCGGAAAACAGGAGCAGGCAGGCATGACAATCACGCGCGATGGCGTCACCGTCGTTGATCACCCGCTGGTGCAGCACAAGCTGACATTGATGCGCCAGAAGGACCGCTCGACCAAGAGCTTCCGGCAGCTTCTCAATGAGATCGGCATGCTGGTCTGCTATGAGGTGACGCGCGATCTGCCCATCGAAATGATCGAGATCGAGACGCCGCTGACCAAGATGCAGGCCCCGGTCATTGCCGGCAAGAAGCTGGTCTTCGCGCCGATCCTGCGCGCCGGTGTAGGCTTCCTCGATGGCATGCTTGAGATGGTGCCAGCGGCCCGCGTCGCCCATATCGGGCTTTACCGCGATCCCGATACGCTCCAGGCGGTGGAGTATTATTTCAAGGCGCCGTCCGACATCCCGGATCGTTTGGTGATCGTGATGGACCCGATGCTGGCCACTGCCAACTCAGCCATTGCGGCGATTGACCGGCTCAAGGAGCGCAACGCCCGCGATCTGCGCTTCATGTGCCTTTTGGCCGCGCCGGAAGGCATCGCTAAATTGCGTGAC
>JBOFIL010000112.1:0-2019 GCA_051650165.1 Allobosea sp. | reverse complement strand
AGCCCGGCGAAACCCGGCGCATCACGCTCAATGTGCCGGCGCGCGACCTTGGTTTCCATGATGATGAGGGGCGCTACCGGATCGAGCCCGGCGCGTTCGAGGTTTATGTCGGGCGCTCCTCGCAGGCGGCTTTGTCGGGAAAATTTGACCTGATTGCGCGCTAGGCGAGCGATGCCTTTGTTTTGGTCTCGACAATTTCACAATTGCACATCATCTTTTCATGGCTAGCCCATGCCGTTCGACCCCTCGTCCTTCGGCCTGCGCCTAACAGCCGCTGAGGAGACGTTGATGGCCACCGGCACTGTGAAATGGTTCAACACCGAGAAAGGCTTTGGTTTCATCCAGCCTGATGATGGCGGAAAGGATGTGTTTGTGCACATCACCGCCGTGAAGGCAGCAGGGCTCACCACCCTGATGGATGGCCAGAAGATCGAATATGAAATGAAGACCGAACGCGGCAAAACCGCTGCGGGCGATTTGATACTGCTCTGAAACCAACAAGACAGACTGATTGCCTTTCGGGCGGCCTTCGGGTCGCCTTTTTATTTGCGCCCATCTTCTGCATGGCTCGGCTTTGTCGTGATGGCGTTGTATCAGGGCCTATCCGCTCCTGCGTTGGTATTGTCATGTCCATGTTTCATGGCCGCGTTCGCGGCCTCTACGCCGCCCTCACTGCCGAAACAGCCAGCTTCCAGACCGTGGCGAAAACCACGCTCGCGCTCGATTCAGGCGGTATTCCCGGAGACAGGCATCACGGGCTATCGCGCGCTGCCGGCCCGCGTGAACCCTGGATGCCGCGGGGTCTCATGCTGCGCAATGACCGCCAGTTGTCCGCGGTCAGCATGGAGGACATGGCTGAATTGGCGAGGTGTCTTGATCTAGCAGCGATTGATCCGGCGTTGATCGGCGCAAATATCCTCGTTGAGGGCATTGCCGGCTTCTCGCAGATTGCGCCGGGATCGCATCTGGCGATTGGCGGAGAGTGGGGCGGCAAGGGCCGCTTTGACGGCGGGGCAATCCTCAAGGTTGAAGCCTATAACCGTCCATGCCGTGGCCCAGGGCGCAAGCTTGCGCTCGCGCATGGCAGGCCGGAACTGGAATATGCCTTTGTGAAACATGCGGCCAAGCTGCGCGGCCTTGTGCTCAGCGTCGCATATGCCTCGCCTATCAGCCCGGAGGAGGCAGTCGTGGTCGTGCCTCCCATCACCACCGGCTGAGTGTAAGCGCGCCATGAGGGCATGGCGTCACAGGCCAGGCATTGCGGGTTCGGGCTTGCCAGTGGATGAAAATTGACATAAAGATATGTTTATATCTTTTTTCGATTGACGCAGGTTGTTCGTCTCATGGCCACATCCGGGCTTGAAAGCATGGCTGGTTTTCTCGCGGGGCTGCGCGCAGCAGGCGAGGAAACGCGCCTGCGCGTGCTGGCGCTGCTGGCAGAGGGTGAGCTTTCCGTATCGGACCTGACAGACATTCTCGGCCAATCGCAGCCGCGCATTTCGCGCCACCTCAAGCTGATGGCTGAGGCTGGCCTGATCGAGCGGCACCGCGAGGGGGCGTTCGCCTTTTTTCGGCTGGCTGACAATGGCAGCGATGGCATTGCGAGCCTGATCGCCGCGCGGCTTGATCCTTTGGACCCTGTGCTGGCGGCTGACCGGGCGCGCCTTGCCGGCGTGCGCTCGCAGCGTGACCAGTCTGCGCAGAGCTATTTTGCGCGCATCGCGGCTGAATGGGACCGTGTGCGCTCGCTCCATGTGCCGGATGAGGCGGTCGAGGCTGCAGTGCTCAAGGCGATTGGCGACAAGCCCTTGGGCGCGGTGCTCGATTTAGGCACTGGCACCGGGCGGATGCTGTCCCTGATCGCGCCGCGTGCCGCGCGCGCTGTCGGGGTCGATGCCAGCCATGCCATGTTGCAGGTGGCGCGCGCCAATCTCGACAAGGTGAAATCGGCCGCGGGGCGCATCGAGCTGAGGCAGGGCGATATTTACGCACTGCCGTTTGAGCGCGGCAGCTTCGATG
>JBOFIL010000111.1:0-1256 GCA_051650165.1 Allobosea sp. | reverse complement strand
GGTCGTGAATGGTGGTGGCACAGCCAAGGTGTGCTGGACCGAGTCGCGAAACATGACAGGCCTTGCACAAGGGGCCACCATCTCGCTGCCGGCCGGCCTCTCGCTTCCGAACACATCGCTGATCATTGCGAGTTCGAATTACACCTACACACCTGCTGTCGGTTATGTGCTGACAGGCACGATGAACATCGGCAATTCACCGATCTACATGCGGCCCCGTCAGGGCATCCGGGGCGGGCCAGACAATATCGAGCAGGTTGAGCGCAATGGCAGGCCGCTCTGCTGAGCAGTTGCAGGCTGGGGATCCAGGGCTGCCGCCAGTTCAGCTTGCGGGGTTCTGATCCGGCAAGGTGATACGAAACGCTGCACCCTGCGCTGAGGGAAGCAGTGCGATGCTGCCGCCATGCAAGGCAACAAGCTCAGCGGCAATCGCAAGGCCAAGCCCTGTGCCACCGGGGCGCACTGCGCCCGTGAAGGCCTCGAACAGATGCTCGCGTGCACGCAATGGCACGCCGGGGCCGTTGTCGATGACATCAATGACCACACCAGATGCCAGACGCGAAGCCGTGACCGTCACCCGCGGCTGCGCCGTTCCGGCAAGCTCTAGCGCCTGCACCGCATTGCGGATCAGATTGCTGAGCACGCGCGCCATCTGATCCGGATCGACCTTAATGCTGAAACCTTCCGGCACAGCATTGACCAGCGCCGCCACCTGATCCTTGCCAGCGCCGGCGATACCGGCGCTGTCCATGGCGAGTGTGCGCAAATCCACTTCGCGGCGCTGGGGAGCGGTTTCGCTTGCCCGCCCATAGGCCAGCGTGGCTTGCAAGAAGGCGATGGCACGGTCCAAAGTTGCGATCAGCTTGGGCGCAAAACGCTGCACCATCGGATCGGCTGTCTCGCTGAGCCTGTCTGACAGGAGCTGCGCCGAAGCAAGCATATTGCGCAGATCATGGCTGACCTTTGCCACGGCCAAGCCCAGCGCCGCAAGATGCTGCTTTTGCCTGAGCTGGCCGGCGAGCGTGCCTTGCATGCGGCTGAGCGCCTGTTCGGCATCGCCAATCTCGTCACTACGGCCCGATGGCAGGATGATGCGCCCAGGGTCTTCCGGGTTTGCCTCAAAGGCCATGACATTGGCGGCAAGGCGTTTCACGGGGCGCACGATGATGCGGTGAAGCGCCAGATAGACCAGCCCCGCTGTCAGGCCGGAAATCATCAAAGACAGGAGCAGGATGTTCACCGAGAAGCTCAGCATC
>JBOFIL010000110.1:0-6057 GCA_051650165.1 Allobosea sp. | reverse complement strand
GACATTGGCATCGAACCGCACTGTCATCGTGCGGTCACTCAGCTTCGTGGTGTTCTCGGAGCGCACCATCGGTGTGCCGCCAAAGCCCGTGACACGGCAGAACAGATCATAGAGAGGCACGGCGGCAAAGGCCGCTGCGGTCATGAACACGGCAACGCCCGTGCAGACCAGTGCGGTGCGGCGCACGGCGCGCGCCTGCTGGGTTTCAGCAGAATTCACAACAGTTTCACTCATGATTTCCCCGGCACAGGCATGCCGACCTTCACCATCGAGACCGCATAGAAAATGAACACAAGCGCGCCAAGCGCGACCGCAATCGCCACTGAGCGGCGGCGCTGTCGCGCCTGCTCATCCGGGGTCAGTTGCGGCGGGGTGGGGTAGCTCATCGCGCCGCCGCCCCAAACCAAACTGAAAGCTCGGCGCTGACATCGAGCGGCGATGCGATCATCGCACCAAATGCGTGCTCGGCCAGCAGCACGGCAAACAGCAGGAACAGATACAGGATCGAGAAGGCGAACATCGCTTGTGATGCCTTGGTGGCCGCCTCGCCTTCCGTGATCGTCAGGATGCGCCAGGCAAGCAGCAGCATGAGCGCGCCCGTGATGACAGACACAGCCAGATAGATCATTCCGCCAAAGCCGAGCAGCGCCGGCAACATGCCCACGGGGGCCAGCACCAGCGTGTAGGCAAAAATCTGCCGGCGGGTTGATTCAGGGCCGGCAACATTCGGCATCATCGGAATGCCTGCGCGGGCATAATCAGCGGATTTCACCAGTGCCAGCGCCCAGAAATGCGGCGGTGTCCAGATGAAGATGATCGCGAACAGCACACAGCCAGCGAGGCCGATCTGACCTGTGGCGACCGCTTCGCCAATCATGGGCGGGAAAGCACCGGCGGCACCGCCAATGACGATGTTCTGCGGCGTCGCGCGCTTCAGCCACATCGAATAGATCACGGCATAGAAGAAGATGGTGAAGGCGAGCAGGCCAGCCGCGACCCAGTTCGCCACCAGCCCGAGCAGCAGCACTGAACCCACCGAGAGGATCAGCCCGAAGGCCAGGGCTTCATCGGGGCGAATGCGACCCATGGGGATGGGGCGACGCGCGGTGCGGGTCATCACCGCATCAATATCGGCATCCCACCACATATTGAGGCAGCCAGATGCGCCCGCGCCCACCGCAATGGCGATGAGGGATGCAATGCCAATCACCGGATGCACGGATGATGTCGTCACCAGCATGCCCACCAGCGCCGTGAACACCACCAGCGACATCACGCGGGGCTTCAGCAGCGCGAGAAAATCGCCCACCTCGCCATTCGAGACGATGCTCTGGGGCGCGATGGCTGTTGCGGCGCGCGCGGCGTCAAGCTGGTCAGTGGCGGCATTCATGCCGGGAGGTGCTCCGGTTTCAAGAGATGATCCCTGCAGCGCACGCGGCGCAGCAGGGACCAAGACAAGTCACTAGGTAGGTATCCAGTCTCAGTGCTCGTTGCCGGTGATGCGCGGCAGCGTGTTGAACTGGTGGAAGGGCGGAGGTGACGGCAGCGTCCATTCCAGAGTCGTTGCACCTTCGCCCCATGGGCTGTCGGCAGCCTTTTCCTTGCGAACGAAGGCAAGGATGTTGCCAAAGGCGAACACCAGCAGGCCAGCAGCAAAGACATAAGAGCCCATGGAAGACCACCAATGCCAGCCAGCGAAGGCATCGGGATAATCCGCATAGTGGCGCGGCATGCCTGCAAGGCCAAGGAAGTGCATCGGGAAGAACAGCATGTTCGAGCCGATGAAGGCGACCCAGAAATGCAGCTTTCCGATCCATTCAGGGATCATGTAGCCGCTCATCTTCGGGAACCAGTAATACCAGCCGGCGAACAGCGCGAACACCGCGCCGAGCGAGAGCACATAGTGGAAATGGCCCACCACATAATAGGTGGCATGCAGCGAGCGATCGACGCCGGCATTGGCCAGCACCACGCCGGTGACGCCACCAACGGTGAACAGGAAGATGAAGCCGATGGCCCAGAGCATCGCAGCGCTCATGCGGATCGAACCGCCCCACATGGTCGCGATCCAGGAGAACACCTTCACGCCTGTCGGCACCGCGATCACCATCGTGGCGAAGACGAAATAGCGCTGCGTGTTGAGCGAGAGGCCGGCTGTATACATGTGGTGCGCCCACACGATGAAGCCGACAACGCCAATCGCCACCATGGCATAGGCCATGCCGAGATAGCCGAAGATCGGCTTCTTCGAGAAGGTCGAGATGATGTGGCTGACGACACCGAAGGCCGGCAGGATCATGATGTAGACCTCAGGGTGGCCGAAGAACCAGAACAGGTGCTGGTAGAGCACCGGATCGCCGCCGCCGGCAGGGTCGAAGAAGGTCGTGCCGAAGTTGCGGTCGGTGAGCAGCATGGTGATTGCGCCAGCCAGAACGGGCAGCGAGAGCAGCAGCAGGAAGGCTGTGACCAGCATCGACCAGGCAAACAGCGGCATCTTGTGGATCGACATGCCGGGCGCGCGCATGTTGAGAATGGTGGTGATGAAGTTGATCGCACCCAGGATCGAGGCCGCACCGGCAAGGTGCAGCGAGAGAATGCCGAAATCGACTGAGGCACCAGGGTGGCCAGTGGATGAGGAGAAGGGCGGATAAATCGTCCACCCCGTGCCGACACCCATCGAACCGGGCGCGCCTTCAACGAACATCGAGATGATCAGCAGGATGAACCCTGCAACAGTCAGCCAGAACGAGATGTTGTTCATGCGCGGGAAGGCCATGTCCGGCGCGCCAATCATCAGCGGCACGAACCAGTTGCCGAAGCCGCCGATCAGGGCTGGCATCACCATGAAGAAGATCATGATCAGGCCATGGCCGGTCACGAAGACATTGTAGCTCTGGCCATTGGCGAAATACTGCATGCCCGGCTCCTGAAGCTCGAGCCGCATCATGATCGACAGGAACGCCCCTACCAGACCGCCGCACATGGCGAAGATCAGATATAGCGTGCCAATGTCCTTGTGGTTCGTCGAATAGAACCAGCGCCGGAAAAAGCCCGGCTTGTGATCGGCATGATCATCATGCGCGTGCGCTGCGGCGTGAGCCATGTCTTTCTCTCCTCAGGCGCTTTTGAGGGCCATATGGGCCTTCAGTTTCAGCGCGACATCACAGTGTTTGTTGTCTGCCCTCGCGGGCGTTTGGTTCAAAATCAGTTGGCAGTCTGTGCGGGCTGCCCGGCCACCATGCGGCTGGGGTCATCCTTGGCGGCGAATTTCTTCTTCGCGTCGGCGAGCCAGGCGGCATACTTCTCCTGGCTGACAACGCGGATCGCCATCGGCATGTAGGAGTGGTTCTGCCCGCAGATGAACGAGCACTGGCCGTAGAAGATGCCTTCCTTGTCGGCCTTGAACCATGTCTCGTTCAGGCGACCGGGAATGGCATCGATCTTGAGGCCAAAGGCAGGCATCGCGAATTTGTGGATGACGTCAGCGGCAGTGACCTGCACCCGCACGATCTTGCCGATCGGCACCACAGCTTCATTGTCGACAGCCAGGAGGCGAGGAGCCTCGGCGGCGTTGATCTTGCCGGCGGCAACATCGCGCTTCCAGTCATCAGACGGGATCATCAGCTGGTCAAAGGCAAAGCCGCCCTGATCCTTCGGGTAATCCCATGTCCAGAACCACTGCTTGCCGGTGATCTTCAGCGTGATGTCAGCCTTGGGCAGATCAAGCTGCTGCTTAAGCAACGTGAAGGACGGGATGGCGATGGCAACCAGAATCAGGATCGGGATCAGTGTCCATGCCACCTCAAGGCCGGTGTGGTGCGTGGTGCGCGAGGCAACCGGGTTGCGCTTCTCGCTGAAGCGCCACATCGCATAGAGCAGCAGGCCCAGCACGAAGACCGAAATCACGACACACATGACCACGAGCCAGTCATGGAACCACTTGATGAACGCCATGTTGTCCGATGCCGGCGCCGGCAAATCCATCTGCCATGGCGTCGGCGCGCCAACAGCGGCCAATGCCGGCGATGCGAGCGCCAGCGTGGCGGCAAGGAGGGCGGTCACACCAAGACCCGCCAGTTGACCCAATTTCATCATTATCCGAACCAAGCTCCTCAACAAAAATCCGCGCCTGATTGGCACAAGCGGCAAGTCTGTGCAATTGCTTCCGTGCGCAATCGCTTCGCGTATGCATCCTTGGTTGTGGCTGTTTAGGACAGCCTGACGCATTCTTCAATTCTGATGTGACAATCACCCACGCAGCCACTGGCGACAAGGTGACTAATCCACGCAGCCAGAGCCTGATCGCAGCGCCGGCATCCCGCTTTTGCTTGACACTGGCGGGCGCGCATGATGCGAAACCGAGGCTGTCGCGCCGGGCGAATGAGGCGTATGCGTCGATTCGCGAACGTTGGCGGCGTGCATGATCAATATCCGGGAGGCGGCGGAACAGCCATGACCATCAGGAATCGCATCCGAACAAGCCCATCGGGTGTTTTGCCCATCATGCGGCTTGTGGCCACAGCTGCGCTGGTCGCGGGCCTTTCCGGCTTTTCAGGCAGTGCATTGGCGCAAGGGGCTGTTCGCTCCACGCATGGCGACTGGCAGATGCGCTGCGAGGTTCCGGCAGGAGCCAGGACCGAGCAATGCGCCATCGTGCAGTCGATCGCTGCCGAAGACAGGCCGAATGTCACCTTGCTGGTCATTGCGCTGCGCACGGCTGACCAGAAGAGCCGGCTGCTGCGAATTGTCGCGCCGCTCGGTGTGCTGCTGCCCTCAGGGCTTGGCCTCAAGATCGATGACAAGGATATTGGCCGCGCCGGCTTTGTGCGCTGCCTTGCCACAGGCTGCGTGGCCGAGGTGGTGATGGACGATAACTTGCAGGCCCAGCTCAAGGCTGGCAAGACCGCGACCTTCATCGTGTTCCAGACACCGGAGGAGGGAATCGGTATTCCCGTGTCCCTCACCGGTTTCAGCGATGGGCTGGAGAAACTGCCATGATGACCATGCCTGACCGTTCCACCGGCCTTATCGCCGCCTGCCTCATCGCCATTGCCCTCGGCGGATGCAGCAGCAACCCCGATGCGCCAACCACCGAGGCCAAGATCACCAACCTGATCATGTTCCAGAGCACGACGCCGCCCGTGCCAACGCAGCCGATCAAGCCGGATGATGATCTCCTCTGTCCATCAGTATCGGTGAAGGGCGCGGCGATCCGTCAGGGGGGCGCCGATTCCAATTCGGTGCGCAATCAGCTTGCAATCAATGACATTGCCCGCGAGTGCACCAATGCGCAGGCCGGCGGCGGCTTCACGCTCAAGATCGGCGTGCAGGGCCGCGTTGTGCTCGGGCCGGCTGGTTCGCCCGGCACATATGCCGCCAATTTGAAGATGCAGGTCCGCCGCTCCGGCAACATTGTGGCCAATCGCTCGGTGCGCGTCTCCGCCACGGTGGCCTCAGGCCAGGGCGGGGCGGAGTTTGTGCATGTCGAGGAGGGCATCCTCGTGCCCGGCGGCAGCGCACAGCCCGTGGTCGAGGTCTGGCTGGAAGGCGGCGCAGCAACAGGTGGCGGCCGGCGGCGCTGATCGCAAGCGCCAGAGCTGTTGATTGTTGATGATTCTGGCAAAAGGAATTCTGGCAGGCGTTGACTTGGCGTCCTCCCGCCCTACAACAATTTCAGCCGTATATCCCCGCGGAAGAGTTCATGCTCGGCCGGCTCCAAACCAGCCTGCATGACGCCGAAGGCGCAACCGCCCCGGAAACGCTCAGGCCAAAGGACCGCTGGGGAGTTGGCGCTCTGGAAAGTGGAAGCCTGTCACAGGGCTTCCCACCGACGGGTGTAACCTGGCCTTCGAAAAGCCGGGGAAATCTCTCAGGTTTCAAGACAGAGGGGGCGTTTCACCCGGCTTCACGGCAGGGGCTGCAGCGCTGACTCCTGTTTCGACCCTGAAGGGATACTGCCTTGGCCGATACCGCACCCGATACACCATTGCTGCAAACCCCGCTGCATGAGCGACACGTGGTTGCTGGCGCGCGCATGGTGCCTTTCGCCGGCTATGA
>JBOFIL010000109.1:0-1277 GCA_051650165.1 Allobosea sp. | reverse complement strand
CCTTCTTTGCCCGCGCTGACCGGCTGGACGTGCCGGAATTGCAGGCCGCGCTGACATTGCTGCGGCTCAAGCAGGCTGATTATGTCTTTGCCGATTCTGGGCAGCTCGCCCTCTGGCTTGGTGGGCGCAATGGCGCTGGCCACCGCTTCATTGGCGGGCCATGGCTCGACAGCCGCTATTTTGGCGAAGGCATTGCCTTTCTGGCCCGCAAGGACAGTGACCTCATCCGCCGCGCGCTGGATTATGGCCTCCAGCAGCTCTGGGATGATGGCACCTATGCGCGGCTGTATCTCAGGTATTTTCCCGTCGGGATATATTGAGGGAGAGTCCTTCTCCCCTTGCGGGAGAAGATGGCCCGAAGGGCCGGATGAGGGGGATGGCAGGGTGAATCATACCCCTCACCCGCCTCGGCTAGCGCCTCGCCACCCTCTCCCCCAAGGGGAGAGGGCAAGGGCGCTCACGCCGCCTGCTTCATCGCATCTTCTGCCGCCAGAAAGGCCGCGACTTCCGGCGAGGCTTCCGGGCTTTCCTGGCTGACGCCCAGCTCATCGAAGAGGCGCGCTGTTGGCACGAAAGCCTTTCCGGCACGATCATAAATGCCCACGCGCACCAGCGCGACAGCGTTGACGATCTCGCCCTTGCGGCCCTGGCTGAGCAGGCGGTGCTCCATAACCACCCAGCTTTCGGCCCAGCACATGATCCGTGTTTCCAACCGGAACGGCGTGAAGGGCTTGAGTTCGCGCCTGAAGCGGATTTTTCCGGCGCTGACCACAGGCACCCATTTGTTCTTGAGAACGGTGCGCCACAGGCCGGTACGCAAGAGCAGGTCGGTGCGGCCAAGATCCATCAAGGTCCAGTAGCGACCATTGTTCATGTGCAGCGAGGTGTCGAGATCATGCGGCCAGACGCGGAAATTCAGCCGCGAGACATCCATGGGCGGCGTCAACCGTCCACGGAAGGGTGTGCTGATGATCAGCCACAACAGACGAAACCAGAGGTTCACAATGTTGTTCCTTGGTCGCTGCCTTCAGGCCGCAGCTTTGGAAGCGCCTGCACGGCTGTAGAAAGTCTCGCCGGTTTTCGCCATGCGCTTCAGCAGCTTGCAAGGCTTGAAACGCTCGCCATGGCGCTTGGCCAGCCCTTCGCAGAGCTTGACGAAAGCGTCCGCGCCCATGCCATCGATCCATGAAAGCGGCCCGCCCGTGTAGGGCGCGAAGCCGAAGCCGATGATGGCCCCGACATCGCCCTCGCGCGGATCGGTCAGCACCTTGTCCTCG
>JBOFIL010000108.1:0-8771 GCA_051650165.1 Allobosea sp. | reverse complement strand
CATTCATCTTCTCGGTGGAGCCATTGGCGCCGGCCTTGAGCTTCGCCTGCGCGGCCTTGACCCGCAACAGCCACATATAGCCGAGCGTGACGAGGCCGAAGAGGTGCATGTAATCGGTGGCGCCGGCGCCGGCATTGTCGGGCTTGGCCATCGCATTCTGCATGAACCACATGGTCGCCTGCTGGAGATCGGCCAGCGCCTTCTCCATTGGCTTGGCGAAAGCGGCCATCTCAGGATCGGCTGAGGCATCCTTCAGGGCCATGCCGACCTCGTTGAAGAAGGCCATCACGGCGCGGCCACCATCCTTGCCGAGCTTGCGGCCGACAAGGTCCATGGCCTGCACGCCGTTCGCGCCTTCATAGATCATGGCGATACGGGCATCGCGCACGAACTGCGACATGCCCCATTCCTCGATGTAGCCATGGCCGCCAAACATCTGTTGGGCCTTCACGGCATTGTCGAAGCCAAGATCGGTGAGCACGCCTTTGATGATCGGCGTCATCAGGCCCATGTAATCATCCGCGACCTGACGCTCCTGCTCATTGTCCGAGCGGTGCGAGACGTCAGCCTTGAGCGCCGCCCAGAGCACCAGCGCGCGCGCGGCTTCGTTGAACGCCTTGATGCTCATCAGTGTGCGGCGCACATCCGGGTGCACGATGATCGGGTCCGCGACCTTTTCAGGAGCTTTCGCGCCGGTCAGCGCACGGCCCTGCAAGCGGTCCTTCGCATAGGCCAGCGCGTTCTGATAAGCGACATCGGATTGGCTGAGGCCCTGAATGCCGACGGCGAGGCGCGCCTCGTTCATCATCACGAACATGGCGTTGAGGCCCTTGTTCTCGGAGCCGACAATCCAGCCCTGCGCGCCATCATAGTTCATGACGCAGGTGGAATTGCCGTGGATGCCCATCTTGTGCTCGATCGAGCCACAGGAGACGGCATTGCGCTCACCCAGCGAGCCATCGGCCTTGACCTTCACCTTCGGCACGACAAACAACGTGATGCCCTTGGTGCCCATCGGCGCGCCCTCAATGCGGGCCAGCACCAGATGGATGATATTGTCTGTCATGTCCTGCTCGCCGGCCGAGATGAAGATCTTCGTGCCAGAAATCGCATAGGAGCCGTCGCCATTCGGCACGGCCTTGGTCTTGAGCAGGCCCAGATCCGTGCCGCAATGCGGCTCGGTCAGGTTCATGGTGCCGGACCATTCGCCCGAAATCATCTTGGGCACGAAGGTGTTCTTGATCTCGTCATTGGCATGGACCAGCAGGGCGGCAATCGCGCCCATGGTCAGGCCCGGATACATGCCGAGCGCGAGGTTCGATGCGGAAATAAACTCCTGCATCGCGGAATTCACTGTGGTGGGCAGGCCCTGGCCGCCATATTCAGCGGGAGCGGACAAACCCAGCCAGCCGCCTTCGACATAGGCCTTGTAGGCTTGCCTGAAGCCCTTGGGCGTCGTCACGCGGCCATCGGCATGGCGGGTGCAGCCCTCAAGATCACCAGACTTGTTGACAGGCTGGAAGACCTCTTCGCAGAGCTTCGCGCCCTCGCCGAGAATGGCCTCGACCATGTCCATCGGCGCATCGGCAAAGCCGGGCAGATTGCCATAGCGCTCATAGCCCAGCACATCGCCGAGCAGGAACAGAACATCCTCAACTGGTGCCTTGTAAACCGCCATTGCCTTCCCTCCACATCATCGCCACAGCGCCGGTTCAATGCCGGCGTCAAGATAGTTCACATATAAACTATCTCGATATGAAGAGTAAAGAGGCTCTTTTCAAAAGCGATGACATGATTGCGCGGGACGCGCGATTTGTGAAGGCCGATGATGAGAATGCGGGCGCGTTCAGCGCCCGGCTTCTGCCTTCATGCGCTGGCGATCCCGCTCTAGCTCGACAATCGCTGATTCGATGTCGATCTTTTGCTGGCGCAGCGAGGTCAGCTGCTCCTCGATCTGGGGCAATGAAAGGTTCAGGCGTTCTTCGGTTGCGCCTGCCTTGCCCTTGCCGCTGATCATCTCGCGGATTTCCTGGAGCGTGAAGCCAAGCGCCTTGCCCTTGAGGATCAAGGCAAGACGCGCCTTGTCATCGGCGCTGTAGAGCCGCGTCAAACCGACGCGCTGTGGTTTGAGCAAGCCGCGCGACTCATAAAAGCGCAATGCCCGGAGCGTCACATCATATTCCCGGGCGAGATCGCCAATCGTGAATGTATCAGCCGCCATGATCGTCTGCGCCTGCAATGCAGACATCTGATCCTGCTTCATCGTTCTTCCATCCTTGAATACGGCCCGCATTTGACGGGCCAAAGTGCTCACCGGACAGGCATTACCGAATTTGAACCTAGCAAAAGCCAGGTGACCCAGTCGACCGCCAGATTGCAACTTGTGTGATATATTAGCTTGCTGGCTATCAAATAATCCTAACTCCCCCATGGTCAAGTGGGTAGTTCTCATCAAAAAGTTAATCACCAGGTGCTCTGCGTTAACGAGCTGTTTACCGTGACTGGGAAAATGTTGCCGGGTGCTTCGGGGGGCAGTTGGAATCACATGATTCCTTCACCTTTGATCTGAAGCGCCGGCAAGAGGCCTTTGCGATGGGTGCCTCATGCCGAGCTTGGCTACCCGTCGGCGAGCGACCAGATGAGCCAGAGCTTGTCCTGGAGCCTAGACGAACTGGAACCGGATGCGCGAGAGATCGCACGCCGGGAGGCGCGCCGCGCCGGCATGAGCGTCGAGGACTGGCTAGACATGGTGATGCGTGACAGCGCGGACCATGGAACCCGCCGCGCATCGCCTGCCTATGATGAATATGATGACCGCTATGACCAGCCACGCATGGCAGACACAGCTGTCAGCCGCTTTGCTCCCAGCCGGTTGGACCGCGACCAGGCCGATGATCTTCTGGCGAAAGCCGCAGCCAATGACCGCCGCGTGCGCGAGGCCGAGGCCCGCACCGCCCACATGCTGGATTCCATCACCAGCTGGATGGAGAAGGCCGAAAGCCGCATTCGCGCCAGCGAGCGCTCTGCCTCGGAGCGCCATGAGCGCACGACCAGCGCCGTCGCCGAAGCGATCAAGACCGTTGGCTCGCGCCTCAATGAGGTCGAGCGTCGCTCCACCCCCGAGCGGCGCGCCTTTCCTGAGCTGCGTGAAGCACCGGATCGTCGCCAGGCTTCGCAGCCACGCGGCAGCGGACTTTCCCGTGCCAACTTCGCCGATGCCGTTGCCGCCATCAAGGCACGCCAGCGCGACCTGGATGATGAGCCGCGCCACAGCAATGCTCGCATGGCGCAGCGTCCCGCCCCGCAGGCACGAGCCGTTGCACCCGCCGTCGACGAAGAAGAATTCCGCGCCATGCGCGAGGAATTGCGCACACTTTCCGAGAGCTTTGTCGAGCGGCGTGCGCCCACGCGCTCTGCAGCGCCATCGGAAGACCTGCGCGGTGAACTTCTGCGCCTGCGCCGCGACATTGCGCGTGGCGGCGGACGCTCCAATGCTGAGATCAACGGCACGCTTTCAGGCCTGATCGCCAAGCTCGACCGCCAGAGCAATGGCGGCAGCACCGGCGGCGGCGACCGGATGACCCGCACGCTTGAGCGCCTCGAACAGGACGTTGCCAAGCTGGCAGCGGGCCGTGGCCAGGGCGGCGAGGCCATCGAGCGCCAGATCGCCAGGGTGCATCAGCGGCTTGACCAGATGGCCAATGGCCCCGATGGGCGTGGCCTGACACAGGTCAACCGCGAGATTGCCGGGCTGACCGAGAAACTGGGCTCCAGCCTCAGCCAAAGCATCAGTGCCCTCTCGGACGAGATTTCCGCCATGCGCAAGGCGCAGGCGGATGCCCCCTCACACCAGCCGCAATTTGCCGAGCTTCGCAGCGCGATCGAAGAGCTGCGCGCCCGTTCGGGCCCGGCTGACAACAGCGCTTTGCTGGCGCATCTCAACGCCATTGCCCGCAGTGTCGAGGAAGCCCCCAGGCTTTCTGCCGATGAGCTGGAGACCCGCATCGAGCGGATGATGGAGCGCGTTGTTACAGCGCGCGGCAAAACCGATGACCATGCCGTTTCAGAACGGCTGGATGCGCTCTCGGACAAGCTGGAAGCAGTCACGCAGCGCACGCCGGAATCGCTCGAGCGCAGGCTTGATGCCCTGCAGGCGATGATACAGGATTCGGCGAAGAATGCGCCGAACTCTCCATCGCTTGAGCGCCAGATCGAGGGACTGTCGGCGCGTCTTGAAAATCTCGCAGCCTCGAACGGGCTGGTGCAGGTGCTCGCCAAGGATGGCAAGCCCGCCTACGCAGACCTGCGGCCACTGGAAGGCACGCTGCGCAAGATCGAGGAGCGCGTCAGCAGTTTCGGGAGTGTCGACTCGTCCGACAAGATCGACGCCCTGTCCGACCGCATCATGCTTCTCTCAGAGCGGATCGAGCAGCCGCGCGAGACCCCGGTTGCGGATATTTCGCCCATCGCAGAGATGATCAAAGGCATTCCTGCCACGGACCTCTCGCCCATCGCGGAGATGATCAAGGGCATTCAGGAGCGGCTTGATCGCGCGCAGGATGGCGACACATCCGCAGCGGCCATGCGCGGCCTTGAGCAGCAAATCATGGTTCTGGGCCGTCGCATCGAGGAGCGCCCTGCCGCTTCCTCCGACCCCGCTGTGGACTCAACCTTGCGCGATCTGCTCAGCGCGGTTGAAACCCTGCGCAATGACAGCGTGACGGCCACGGAGCGGGGCGTTCGCACCGCGATGGCAACCGGGCTCGACGAGTTCAAGGCCACGCAGGGCGCTTTTGAGAACCGGCTCTTCTCGCAATTCGGCAGCATCCAGGGCCAGATGGAGCGCATAGCAGCGCGCCTGTCCTCGCTGGACGAGCCACGCTCTGCACCGATGCCGGATGTTGCCGAAATGCTGGCAGCAGCTGTTGCGCCGGCACCGCGCCAGCCAGCCCCGAACCAGGTGCGGATCGAGGCCCCGGCCCGCTTGGAACCTGCGGTACGGATCGAGCCGCCGATGCGTGATGAAGCGCCCGTGGCACGCCAGCCCGAGGCCATTCTGGAACTGCGCGAGCCTGAAATGCCCGCGATGGAGCCTGCTCCGGCCCGCAAGCCAGCTGCCCGCAACGCCAGCCTCGAGAATGCCAGCCTGGTGGATCAACCGTTGGAGCCGGGTTCGGGTCGCCCGCGCGCGCCACGCAATGCCGATATCCAGCTCACGGACATCATTCCTGCTGCCACGCAAACCTCCGCAGGCGATCCGCAGGCCATAAAGGCCAACTATATTGCCGCCGCGCGCCGCGCCGTGCAGGCCGCCGCAGCGGAAGCCAAGACGGCCGCCAGCGACGAGCGCAAGCCCAAGGGCACGAAATCCAAGACGGGCAATGCTGCAACCGCCAGCGTCAAGGCCCTGATCGAGAAGCGCAAGAAGCCGATCCTGCTTGGCCTTGCCGCTGCCATTGTGGCGCTGGGTTCCATCCAGGTGATCAGCACGGTGCTGATTGGCGGACCGGGCCAGCCTTCCCAGCCGAAGATCAGCACATCGCAGCCGGAAAAACTGGCTTCCGCCGAGCCCCGCACGCAACGCCCGGCTGAGACAGCACGTTCTGCCGAGAGGCCGGCCACAGCAGAGCCTAAACAGATGGCCGCGCAGCCATCGCTGCCGCCAGCCGCAAGCAGCCTCCAGCAGCCGGGCGCGAACATCGCCCAGCCAGCAGGGCAGCCGCCCGTTGCAGCACCAATCACTGCTGAAACACCGGCCACGACAAATCCGATTGGGCCAGGCGCTGCCATTGCAGCTGCGCCAGCCACGCCCGCCCCGTCAACGCTTGCGCCCGCAACCACTGTGACTGGCCTGCCTGACATGCCAGCCAGCCTCGGCACCGCTGGCCTGCGCAATGCTGTCGCAAAGGGTGATGCACGCGCGGTGTTCGATCTTGCCACACGCCTCGCCGATGGGCGCGGCGTCCAGCGCGATCCCAAGCTTGCGCTCAAGCTGTTCGAGCGCTCGGCTGCTGCGGGCCTGGTTCCTGCGCAGTTCCGTGTCGGCAACATGTATGAGAAGGGCATCGGCACCAGCCGCGATGTTGGTCTTGCCCGCCTCTGGTATGAGCGCGCTGCCGAGAAGGGCAACGCCAAGGCGATGCACAATCTTGCCGTGCTCTATGCCGAAGGCGCGACCGGCAAGCCTGACTATCCCGTCGCCGGCGAATGGTTCCGCAAGGCAGCCGAGTTCGGCGTGCGCGACAGCCAGTTCAACCTCGCCATCCTGCTGGCACGCGGCCTGGGATCGGCGCAGGATCTTGGCCAATCCTACACATGGTTCGCCATTGCGGCAGCGCAGGGCGATGAGGAAGCCGGCAAGAAGCGCGACGAGGTGTCGCTGCAATTGCAGCCCGCCGATCTGGCCAGCGCAAAGCAGGCTGTCGAGCGCTGGAAGGCCAAGCCGGCCGAGCCTGTTGCCAATGAGGTGCCTCTGCCCGCAAAGGGCTGGGATGAGCCAGTCGCGCAGCCTGCACAGCCAAAAAAACCGGCGAAGAACACACAGGTCTGATCGCCACATCAGGCAAACGACTTGACGCCTTGCGCCAGCAGGCATTCAACCGCTTGGCACATCCGTGCGTGCATCATCCCGCGCAACGAGCGGAGGAACAGGGCGCGTGAATATCTATCTCCCGATCGCAGAAATGCCGGTCAGCGTGCTGACGCTTCTGGCCTTGAGCGCGACTGTGGGATTTGTCTCCGGGCTGTTCGGCATAGGCGGCGGGTTCCTGCTCACACCGCTGCTGATTTTCCTTGGAATCCCTCCGGGCGTCGCGGTCGCGACCTCGGCTGCCCAGATCACAGCCGCATCCACCACCGGGGCGCTTTCGGCCTGGCGGCGCAAGACGCTCGACTTCAAGCTTGCAGCCGTCCTGATCGCCGGCGGCGTGGCAGGCACGCTGTTAGGCGTCCTATTCTTCAACACCATGCGCCGTCTTGGCCAGTTGGAGCTGGTGATTTCGCTTGGCTATGTCACCTTGCTCTCCATCGTCGGCGGGCTCATGCTCTGGGAGCGGCTCAACGCGATGCTGAAAAAGCGCAGCGGCCAGCCAGCCTCCCGCACAGACGCTTCACCCCGCGCCGCCATTCTCACACTGCCCTGGCGGATGCGCTTCCACAGGGCAGGCGTCTATGTCAGCGTCATCCCGATACTGACATTGGCCTTTGTGATCGGTTTCCTTGGCGCGGTGCTGGGCATTGGCGGCGGCTTCATGCTGGTGCCCGCGATCATCTATCTGCTCAGGGTGCGCACCTCCGTCGCGGTCGGCACGTCACTTTTGCAAATTCTTGTCACCATGGCAGCCGCGACACTCTTCCACGCTGTCTCGAACCAGTCGGTCGATATTGTGCTGGCCTTGCTGCTGATCATCGGCGGTTCGGCGGGCGCACAGTTCGGCGCACGTGCCGGCCAAAACCTGAAATCCGAGTCGTTCCGCCTCATGCTGGCGCTGCTGATCCTCGCTGTTGCCATCAGGTTCGCGAGCGAGCTTGCGGTGGCGCCGTTTGATCCGTTCAGCATCATCAGGCTGGGAGGCGCGACATGATGTTTCGCGTGTCCCTCATTCGGCAACTACTGGCCGTTTGTGCCTGCGCGGTCTTGTTCGCGCCGGCCCTGTTCGCGCCCGCCCATGCCGAGACGCTGGTGACGGCGCTCTCGACCCACCGTGTCGAGATCACCTCCAGCTATACCGGCGCGCGGCTCGTGGTATTCGGCACCATCGAGCGCGATGGGCGCACCGTCTCCCGCGCAGACCCCTATGACCTCGTGGTCACGGTCAGGGGCCCGCGTGCCACGCACATCGTGCGCGAAAAGGAGCCGTTCGGGCCGATCTGGATCAACCAGACGCAGCGCCGTTTCATCGATGCGCCGAGCTTTGCCATTGTCGCCTCGAATCGTGCCCTGTCCGATATTCTGGCGCCGCAACAGGCGCGGCGGCTGAAGCTCGGCCTTCACAACCTGTTTGGCTATGAGTCGCTCGGCTTCGAGCTGGACGCGCAGGAGTCCGTTTTTCGTGATGCGCTGATCCGGCTGAAGAACATTGACGGGCTGGCATCCGAGCTGCCGAATGGCGCGACATTCCTTTCCGGCACACTGTTTCGCGCGCCGATCGAGCTGCCCGGCAATTCCCCACCCGGCAGCTATGATGTCGAGGTGATGCTGCTCGCGGGCTCCGTGCCACTGGCAACGCAATCGACCAATTTCGAGGTGGTGACCACCGGCTTTGACCAGCGCATCCGCCTTGTCTCGCAGCGCGCCAGCGTCACCTATGGGCTCACCACCATCGTGCTCGCACTGTTCTTCGGCTGGCTCGCCAGCGTGATCTTCCGCCGCGATTGATGCGTAGAGCAGCCATCAAACACCCTGAAGGAACCATGCCTTGAGCGAAACCCGCCCGCCCCTCGTCCCGCTCGCGCTTGGTGTTGCAGGATTGATCCCCTTCATCACCCTTTCAGCCGCAACGCTGCTGGATGCCTCCCTGCCTGTCATTGGCACCGGCGAGGCGGCGCGCAGCGCGCTCACCATCTATGCCATCGCGATACTTTCGTTTCTGGGCGGCGTGCGCTGGGGCATTGCGCTTGGCGCGGAAGACCAGGGGAAGGCGGCGCGCGATTATGTGCTGGCTGTCATCCCGGCGCTGATCGGCTGGGCAAGCTTTGGCCTTGAAGAGCCAGCGGAGCTCTGGACACTCTGCGCGGTCTTCATTGCGCTTGGCCTACTCGATTATGGCCTA
>JBOFIL010000107.1:0-2060 GCA_051650165.1 Allobosea sp. | reverse complement strand
GGCAGCGTTAACGCTTTGCGATTGCTATTTCTTCAAGGCGGCTTTCTCTTCCGCCTTGCGCGCCCGGAATGTGGCCGCCCAGCCGGCGCGCTGCATCTGACGACCGCGCGCAACTGCAAGCGAATCGGGCGCGACATCTGACGTGATGACCGAGCCAGAGCCCACATAGGCCCCATCACCAATCGTCACTGGCGCGACAAGTGATGAATTTGAGCCCACAAAAGCACCCTTGCCGATGATCGTCTTGTATTTGAGGAAGCCATCATAATTGCAGGTAATGGTGCCTGCGCCGATATTCGCGTCAGCGCCAATCTCGGCATCGCCAATATAGGTGAGGTGGCTGACCTTCGCGCCTTCGCCGAGCGTTGCGGCCTTGATCTCGACGAAATTACCGACCTTGGCCTTGGCGGCAAGGTCAGCGCCGGGCCTAAGCCTAGCGAAGGGGCCAACTGTGGCTTTGGGGCCCACTCTCGCGCCTTCAAGATGCGAGAAAGCATGAATCACCGCGCCATCAGCAATGCTGACTTTGGGCCCGAACACCACATGCGGCTCGATCATGACATCCTGGCCGACGACCGTATCCGCGCTGAAAAACACCGTATCGGGTGCGATCAATGTCGCGCCGCCGATCATGGCAGAATCGCGCATCCGGCGCTGGAAAACCGCCTCGGCGCTTGAAAGCTGGCGGCGATCATTGACGCCCTGTACCTCTTCCTCAGGCGCGACCAGCGCGACCGCGCTTGCGCCATCGCCGCGCGCGACCGTGACCATATCTGTCAGGTAATATTCGCCCTGCGCATTGGCATTGCCGATGCGCGCAAGGCGATCCAACGCGCTTCGCCCATCAAATGAGATAAGACCCGCATTGCACAACGTGATGTCGCGTTCAGCCTCGTTTGCATCCTTATGCTCAACGATGCGATCCAGCTCGCCATCTTCAACCACGAGACGGCCATAGCCCGCCGGGTCTGCGGCCTCGAAGCCCAGAGCCACGACGCCGACACCTTGAGCAAGCGGCTTGCGCATCCGCGCGAATGTTTCCGCTGTCACAAGCGGCGTATCGGCGAAGGCAACGATCACATCGTCAAAACCGCGCGCGAGTGCCTCGCGTGCTGCCAGCACAGCATGGGCTGTTCCCAGGCGATCCACCTGCGTGAACACCAGGGCATCAGGAATGACCGCGCGTGCCTCAGCCGCCACATCATCGCGGCCGGGGCCGACAACCACGGCCACGGCATCCGCGCCTGCGGCTTTCACGGCTGCCAGCACATGCCCGACCATGGAGCGATTGCCGACCTCATGCAGAACCTTGGGCTTCGATGAGCGCATGCGCTTGCCCTCCCCGGCGGCAAGGACAATGGCGAGGCATGTGCGGGAAGCAGCAGATGTCATGGTCATGATGGCGGTTGATCCCCTCTGAGTGTGCGCCTGATATGCCGGTCCACATAAAAACGCCATTCAGCTTTAAGGGCCAAGCCGGTTAACGCCGTCTCAAGTCTACTAGCTTCCCTGTCCTGCGCATCTGGTGCATGGCGCAATCCATGCTAGAAGCGCAGCTCAGCCGCTCTCGGACATCATTGCGGCACTTTCATTCTGGAAGCCCTCGTCTCCATGCCTGCCCATTCTTCAAGGCCTCATTGTCCTTCACGCCGTCAGGTGCTGACCGGCGCGTCGGCGCTTGCCGCTGTGGCTTTGAGCCCAAGCATGCCAGCGATCGGACAAGCGATCGGTCAAGCGCAGTCACCCCTGGCGCGCCTTGTCGAGGGGCAAAGGTTTGATTTTGGAACCTTGGTCGAGGCAGCGTCTGCAGCGGCCAAGCGGCCATTTGCCCCGCCAGTGATCACCGACCTGCCGGATGGCTATGTCAATATGCCCTATGACCAGTATGTCGCGATCAGGGCCCAGCCCAGCGCGGTGATCTGGGGCGGAGAAAATCGCGGCATGGCTGTCGAGCCGCTGCACCGCGGCTATGTTTTCAATTCTCCTACGCCCATCCATGTGGTCGAGGACGGACAGATACGTCGCATCGCGTTTGATCGCAGCCGCTTTGACTATGGCCG
>JBOFIL010000106.1:0-2556 GCA_051650165.1 Allobosea sp. | reverse complement strand
AGCGCGACGGTTGCGAGCGCGGCGGAAGAGGCCTCGGTGAATGTTCACAGTGTCACCGCCGCAGGCGAAGAGCTTTCTGCCTCGATCAGCGAAATTCTGCGCCAGACCCAGGCATCCAGCACAGCCACCAGCGAGGCTGTGCGGCGTGCACGCGAGACTGACGAGAAAATGTCCGAGCTGGCTCTGGCCGCAGACAAGATCGGCGCCGTTGTCGGACTGATCAATGGTATAGCTGCGCAGACAAACCTGCTCGCCCTCAATGCCACCATCGAGGCCGCACGCGCCGGCGAGGCCGGGCGAGGCTTCGCTGTTGTCGCCTCCGAGGTCAAGGAACTGGCCAACCAGACGACCAGCGCCACCAACGAGATTGCCGGCACCATCACCGAGATGCAGAAGGTGGCGGAGGAAGCGCTGCGAGCCATCCGCGAGATTGGCGGCACCATTGGCGAAATCGACGCCATTGCCACATCCATCTCCACCTCGATGAACGAGCAGGGCCAGGCAACCGCCGAAATCGCCAGCAGCGTCGTGCAGGCCTCGGTCGGCACCAATGAGGTGTCAGAAGGCATCGCCCATGTGGCACGGGCCGCCGCGATGACGGGTGCGGCCTCCGAGCAGGTGCGCGGCGCGGCACTCGATGTCTCGCGTCAGTCCGAAGTGCTGCGCTGCGAAATGGACAAGTTCTTCGCGGCGGCGCGGGCGGCCTGAGCGACAAGAAACCGCAGCAAAGCCTGTCCCAAAAGTCGCTTTGATTGAAAATAAAGAACGCCCCGGATCAGTTGATCCGGGGCGTTATGATTTTCACACCAAGACCCGCTCAGAGCTGGTTGCCGGCGCGGGCGCGGATCATGAAGCTATCGAAGCCATATTCCGCGATCTGGAACCAGAGCACCTGCTCGGCGCGGAAGGCCATCATGTGGTCATGCACCTTCTTGAAGTCGGCATTCTTCGCAGCCGTCTCGGTGTAGACCTCCTTCGAGGCCTTGAGGCAGGCTTCAAGGATTTCCTGCGAGAAGGGCCGCAGCTGCGCGCCAGCGCCGACCAGCTCACGGATCGCCTTCGGGTTGCGCTGGTCATACTTGGCCTGCATGTCCACATTCACCAGGGCCGAAGCCGTGGTGAGGATTGACTGGTAGCTCTTGGGCAGGGCGTTCCACTTGTCGAGATTGATGAAGTTGTTGAGGATGGTGCCACCCTCCCACCAACCCGGATAATAGTAGAACGGCGCGACCTTGTTGAAGCCGAGCTTCTGGTCATCATAGGGGCCGACCCACTCGGCGGCATCGATCGTGCCCTTTTCCAGCGCTGGATAGATGTCACCCGCCGCCACCTGCTGCGGCACGACGCCGAGCTTGGAAAGCACCTGGCCGGCAAAGCCGCCAATGCGCATCTTCACACCCTTGAGATCTTCGACAGTCTTGATCTCCTTGCGGAACCAGCCGCCCATCTGCGTGCCGGTGTTGCCCGCCGCCAGATTGTAGATCTTGAACTTGGCGTAGAACTCATTGAGCAGATCATTGCCGCCGCCATGATAAAGCCAGGCATTCTGCTGGCGGCCATTGAGGCCAAAAGGCACGGCGGAGCCGAAGGCAAATGTCGGATCCTTGCCAACATAATAATATGAAGCCGTGTGGCACATATCGACCGTGCCATTCGTGACGGCATCCGCGGCCTGAAGGCCGGGAACCAGCTCGCCTGCAGCGAACACCTGAATCTGGAATTTGTTGTCAGTGGCTTCGGCAACGGCCCTGGAGAGCAGCTCCGCGCCGCCATAGATGGTGTCGAGTGATTTCGGGAAGCTCGACGTCAAGCGCCACTTCACCTCGGGCGAAGACTGCGCAATGGCCGGCATGGCGATGCTAGCTGAGGCGGCAGCGCTTGCGCCCGCCACTTTGAGAAAACGACGACGTTGCATGGAATATCTCCCTATATGAATTTTCCATCAAAAAATTGATGGCCCCAAACGGGCTAGAACTACATTCAATCAAAAACTGCAAGCATAAATAATTCTAAGAGATAAATATTCAGCGTATTGTTTCATTTAAAACTGTTTTGATTGAAACTGTATTGATAAAACAATTCTGTTTCATATGAAATTGTTTCAAATAAAACTATCTATATCATATTTTTATTGATTTTAATCAAAGTGTTGACGAAATTCGTTTCAAATGAAATCGTTGCGATCGATAGTGGGGCACACAAAGAGGGCTCGCCCATGACGGCGGACGACAAGGGCAACAAGCTGGCGTGGCTGAGGGCGCGCTATGGCGCGGCGGCTGGAGGAGATATTTTCGATCCGCGCTTTGCCACCATTGCCGCCGGGCAATTCAAGGGTGCGAGCCGCAAATGGCCGTTTGCCGGCGTCGCCACGCTGCTTGGCGCACCTTATCGCCCTGACGCCGCCACCCTGCCGGACTTTGGCGGCTTGCAGGCAGCGCTGATCGGCATCCCCATGGATCTCGGCGTCACCAACCGTGCCGGTTCACGCCTTGGGCCGCGCGCCGTGCGAGCGGTCGAGCGCATCGGGCCTATGGATCATGCGCTGGGCATTGCGCC
>JBOFIL010000105.1:0-5410 GCA_051650165.1 Allobosea sp. | reverse complement strand
ACAAGCTGGAGCGGATGCTGCTCGCCATGGCACGCGCCAACCGGCTGGCGCTTTCGGAAGACCCGCATCTGTTCGATGCCTTGAAGTCCTCGCTCTCGCGCCGCAGCGCCGTGACGCGCCGTCATCGCTCGCGGGTGCGCGGGCTGATCGAGCGCATTGTCGATGAAGGCATCGCCACCGGGGCTTTCGAGCCGCGTGACAAGGAGCGCGGCATTGCTCTCGCCATCGACGCGACGCATCGCTTCATTCATCCGATTTCATTGGAATTTGACGCTGATGCCCCGCAATCGAGCATTGATGCCCGGTTGGCGACGCTCATCCGGGTGGTATTGCGCTCCCTCGCCAGCGGCATTGTCTGAGTGGTTTTCAGAAATATAACAAAAAATGTCATTTGTAATTCTTGATGAAATATTACCCTACGAGAGCCCCAAAAGCACAATGCCTATCTAAAATATTGTAGTTAAATGTCTTTTTTGATTTTCTTGTCCAGGGGCATTGTGGGCATGTCAGCGAGGCTGACCAAAGGCGCGGGTTGCGGCGGGCGCAAGGGCGAGTCACAGGAGCCACACAAGCGCCACTCACCGGCAGCATAGCCTTGTTTGCCGATCAATAGCGCCACTTTGATCTCATCTGGCTGCGAAAGGACAAGACACATGGCCCGCAAGAAGATCGCTCTCATTGGCGCTGGACAGATTGGCGGAACGCTCGCTCACCTTGCCGGCCTGAAAGAGCTTGGCGATATTATCTTGTTCGACATTGCCGAGGGCGTTCCGCAGGGCAAGGCGCTCGATCTGGTCGAGTCTTCCGCAGTTGATGGCTTCGATGCGCTCTACAAGGGCACCAATGACTATGCCGACATTGCTGGCGCAGATGTTGTGATCGTCACCGCCGGCGTGCCACGCAAGCCCGGCATGAGCCGCGATGATCTGGTTGCCATCAATCTCAAGGTGATGAAGTCGGTCGGCGAGGGCATCAAGCAATACTGCCCCAAGGCCTTCGTGATCTGCATCACCAACCCGCTCGATGCCATGGTCTGGGCGCTGCAAAAATACTCCGGCGTGAAGCCGAACAAGATTGTCGGCATGGCCGGCGTGCTCGATTCGGCCCGCATGGCGTATTTCCTTGAAGAGGCGACCGGCGTCTCGATCAAGGACATCAACACCTTCGTGCTCGGCGGCCATGGCGACGACATGGTGCCGCTGGTGCGCTACTCGACTGTGGGCGGTGTGCCGCTGCCAGATCTGATCAAGATGAAGTGGATCACCCAGGAGCAGGTCGACGCGATTGTCGAGCGCACCCGCAAGGGCGGCGGCGAGATCGTGGCGCTGCTGAAGACCGGCTCGGCCTTCTATGCACCCGCCGCCTCCGCCATCGCCATGGCTGAAAGCTACATCAAGAACCAGCGCCGTGTGCTGCCATGCGCTGCCTGGCTCAAGGGCGAGTATGGCGTGAAGGGCATGTTCATCGGCGTTCCGGTCGTGATTGGCGAGAAGGGTGTCGAGCGCGTCGTCAAGATCAAGCTCAACAAGGGCGAGCAGGCCATGATGGACAAGTCGCTGGCCTCGGTGCGCGGCCTCATCGACGCCTGCAAGGCGATTGACCCGTCATTGAATGATTGAAGAACGGGAGTAGGCAGGGGCCAAGCGTTCGAGAAACGTCATGATCACCTGCCAACTGCCGATGACCAACTACCATCCCGAAGGGGTTACCCATGAACATCCATGAATACCAGGGCAAGGCCGTGCTGGCCGCGTTCGGAGCGCCAATTTCGGCGGGCTTTCCAGCCCTCACAGTTGCCGAGGCTGTCGAGGCTGCCAAGAAGCTGCCGGGGCCGCTTTATGTGGTGAAGAGCCAGATCCATGCTGGCGGTCGCGGCAAGGGCAAGTTCAAGGAACTTCCCGCCGATGCCAAGGGCGGCGTTCGGCTTGCCTTCTCGCTGGCCGAGGTGGAAGCCCACGCCAAGGAGATGCTCGGCAACACGCTGGTGACACTCCAGACCGGGCCTGCCGGCAAGCAGGTCAACCGCCTCTATATCGAGGATGGCTCCGACATCGAGAAGGAGTTCTATCTCTCGATGCTGGTGGACCGCGAAACAAGCCGCGTTGCCTTCGTCGTCTCGACCGAAGGCGGCATAAACATTGAAGATGTGGCGCATGACACGCCAGAGAAGATCATCACCTTCTCGGTTGATCCTGCCACGGGCGTGATGCCGCATCATGGCCGCACAGTCTCCAAAACGCTCGGCCTTTCCGGTGATCTTGCCAAGCAGACCGAGGCGCTTGTCGCCAAGCTCTACAAGGCCTTCACCGAGAAGGACATGGAGATGCTTGAGATCAACCCGCTGATCGTGACCAAGCAGGGCCAGGTCAAGGTGCTCGACGCCAAGATCAGCTTCGATTCGAACTCCCTCTATCGCCAGCCCGATGTTGTCAGCCTGCGTGATGTGACCGAGGAAGACGCCAAGGAAATCGAAGCCTCGAAATATGACCTCGCCTACATCGCGCTGGATGGCACGATTGGCTGCATGGTCAATGGTGCAGGCCTCGCCATGGCAACGCTCGACATCATCAAGCTCTATGGCGAAGAGCCTGCGAACTTCCTCGATGTCGGCGGCGGCGCTTCCGAGGAGAAAGTGACGGCTGCCTTTAAGATCATCACAGCCGATCCGCAGGTGAAGGGCATTCTCGTCAACATTTTCGGCGGCATCATGAAATGCGATGTCATCGCGCGCGGCGTGATCGCGGCTGTGAAGGCGGTTGGCCTTCAGGTGCCGCTGGTGGTTCGTCTCGAGGGCACCAATGTCGAGGAAGGCAAGGACATCATCCGCACCAGCGGGCTGAATGTCATCCCTGCCGATGATCTCGATGATGCCGCCCAGAAAATCGTCAAGGCCGTTCGGGCCGCCTGAAGAAAGATTGCCACAATGTCCATTCTGATCAATGCGAACACCAAGGTGATCTGCCAGGGTTTTACCGGCAAGAACGGCACCTTCCACTCCGAGCAGGCCATGGCCTATGGCACCAAGATGGTCGGCGGCGTTGCCCCCGGCAAAGGTGGCCAGGTGCATCTCGGCCTGCCGGTTTTCGACACAGTCGCAGAGGCCCGGTATGCCACGGGGGCAGATGCCTCGGTGGTCTATGTGCCGCCGGCTGGCGCAGCAGACGCGATCTGCGAAGCGATCCAGGCCGAAGTGCCGCTGATTGTCTGCATCACGGAAGGCATTCCGGTGATGGACATGATCCGCGTACGCCGGGCGCTCGATGGCTCGAAATCACGGCTGATCGGGCCAAATTGCCCGGGCGTGGTGACAGCAGGCGAGAGCAAGATCGGCATCATGCCGGCCAATATCTTCAAGCCTGGCAATGTCGGCATCGTCTCGCGTTCCGGCACGCTCACCTACGAAGCCGTGTTCCAGACGAGCCGTGAGGGCCTCGGCCAGACCACGGCTGTCGGCATCGGCGGCGACCCTGTGAAGGGCACCGAGTTCATCGACATGCTGGAGATGTTCCTCGCCGATGAGAAGACCAAATCCATCGTCATGATCGGCGAGATCGGCGGTTCGGCGGAAGAAGATGCCGCGCAGTTCATCAAGGATGAGGCCAAGCGTGGGCGCAAAAAGCCAATGGTTGGCTTCATTGCAGGCCGCACCGCACCTCCGGGCCGGCGCATGGGCCATGCCGGCGCAATCATCTCCGGCGGCAAGGGCGGCGCGGAAGACAAGATCGCGGCGATGGAAGCTGCCGGAATCCGCGTCTCCCCAAGCCCCGCTAGGCTCGGCAAGACGCTGGTGGATGTGCTGAAGGGCTGAAGCGGTGCAAATGTCGGATATCCCCTTCAACGTGACTGCGTGGAGCCAGATCGCTCCCACGCATCACGCCGGCGATGTCGGGGAGGCGCTGTGGCGCACCCAGCATTTCGGGCCGGAGGGGAACCGCATCCGCGTGCGCATGGTGGAGTACTCACCTGGCTACGTCTCGGACCATTGGTGCGAGAAGGGCCATGTGCTGCTTTGCCTTGAGGGCGAACTGGAGACAACGCTCGCTGATGGCCGCCGATATGTCCTGACGCCGGGAATGAGTTATCAGGTTGCCGACAGTGCAGAAGCGCATCGGTCAACCGCCCCCAAAGGTGCCAAACTTTTCATTGTCGACTGACAGCAGGTACGAACCAATGGACGACAATCAACCCATCGACCTTTCCGCGCTGACGGGCGCCAACCTTGGCTATCTCGAACAGCTGACAGGCGAGGTAACCCCTGGCCCGTCATGGAAGAAGGCCAACTGGCCTGTCGCGGCCAATGGCGAGCTGGTCTCGGCGCTGGATGGCAATTGGGGCGCGATAGAGAAGGCCGTTTCCGACAAGCTCAAGGGCAAGGCTCAAAAGGCCGGCACGGAGCTTTCCGCCGCCGATGTGCAGAACGCCGCGCGCGATTCCGTGCGCGCCATCATGCTGATCCGCGCCTATCGCATGCGCGGGCATCTGCATGCGCAGCTCGACCCGCTCGGCATTCAGGCGACCACTCATAATGAGGAGCTGGACCCGGCGGCCTATGGCTTTGGGCCCGGCGATCTCGATCGCAAGATCTTCATCGACAAGGTGCTTGGCCTTGAGTTCGCGACTGTGCGCGAGATGGTCGCGATTCTGGAGCGCACCTATTGCCAGACGCTCGGCGTCGAGTTCATGCATATCTCCGATGGCGCGCAGAAGAGCTGGATTCAGGAGCGCATCGAGGGGCCGGATAAGGAAATTGCCTTCACCAAGGAAGGCAAGAAGGCCATTCTCAACAAGCTGATCGAGGCCGAGGGCTTCGAGAAGTTCATTGACCTCAAATACACCGGCACCAAACGCTTCGGGCTTGATGGCAGCGAGTCGCTCATTCCGGCGCTGGAGCAGATCATCAAGCGCGGCGGCAATCTTGGTGTGCGCGACATCGTGTTCGGCATGGCGCATCGCGGACGCCTGAATGTGCTGACGCAGGTGATGGGCAAGACCCACCGCGCGCTGTTCCACGAGTTCAAGGGCGGCTCGTTCGCGCCTGATGATGTCGAGGGCTCGGGCGATGTGAAATATCATCTCGGTGCTTCGAATGACCGCGAGTTTGATGGCAACAAGGTGCACCTCTCGCTCACCCCGAACCCGTCGCATCTGGAGATCGTGGTGCCAGTGGTGCTGGGCAAGGTGCGCGCCAAGCAGGACCAGCGCGACGACATCGTCGAGCGCTCGACGGTGATGCCGCTTCTGATCCACGGCGACGCCGCCTTCGCCGGCCAGGGCGTGGTGGCGGAGTGCCTCGGCCTTTCCGGACTCAAGGGCCACCGCACCGGCGGCTCGGTGCATTTCATCATCAACAACCAGATCGGCTTCACCACCTATCCGCGCTATTCGCGCTCCTCGCCCTATCCGTCAGATG
>JBOFIL010000104.1:0-1921 GCA_051650165.1 Allobosea sp. | reverse complement strand
CTAAGGAGTCCTTCGAGAGATTGATCCGTTTCCATAAGTCCCTCCGGGAGCCAGTTGAACGCCTCATCAGTCTGTCATATCGGAGATAAATTTCAATGTCAAATGTCAAATGTCAAAATGTGTCTAAGAGAATAGTTTGAGGGCTCGTTGATTGTATTTACCCCTCTGATGTCACATGCTCGACCGTCATTCGATTGTATGGAATACCAATGGGCCTCGCTGGAGTTGCCCGACCCATGTCCCCGGAATTCCTCCTCACCACCTTCATCGTGGTCGCTTCACCCGGAACAGGCGCGATCTATACCATCGCCATGGGCCTGGGGCGGGGGGGAAGGTCGAGTGTGCTGGCCGCATTCGCCTGCACGCTCGGGATCATTCCGCATCTCATCGCTGCCATGATGGGTCTGGCCGCGTTGCTGCATACCAGCGCGCTTCTTTATGATGCCGTCAAATATGCGGGCGTTGCCTACCTGCTCTGGATGGCCTGGCAGACCTTGCAGGCAAAGGGCGCGATGGCAGTCTCGGCTGCAGACAAGTCAGGCTCGGCCTCAAAGATCATCATGGATGGCATTGCGCTGAACCTGCTCAACCCCAAGCTGTCGATCTTCTTCGTCGCCTTCCTGCCGCAGTTCACAGACAAGGCCGCGCCCAACCCGCTGGCAGATATGCTCGGGCTTTCCGCCGCGTTCATGGGCATGACCTTTGTCGTCTTCGCCATCTATGGGCTGCTAGCTGCCTCGATGCGTGACAAGGTGCTGTCTCGCCCTGTCGTGATGGCGTGGATGCGCCGCAGTTTTGCCGCTTCCTTTGGCTTGATGGCTGCCAAGCTGGCGACAAGCGAGCGCTGAGCCCCGCCCTTTTCTCTCCATCTTCTCGCCATGCTTGCCCCGGAAAAAACGATTCGGGGTCGGGCATGGGATGGAGTGCTCAAGATGCGGCTTGTGGCTTGGCTTGTGACCGTCTGCGCGACGCTGTTCGCCTGTCTCGGTCTTCTCATGTCGCTGCCTGCCTTTGCGCAGAAGCAGCCGATCCAGATGCCCGCTGCCGATTATGAGGCCGAGTATCGCATGAGCGGCGAGATGGAGGGCGCGATGCTTTTCCGGTTTGCGCGTGAACCGGCCAAGGCGCGTGTCGAGATGGCCGTGCAGGGCCAGAAAATGGTGGCGGTGCATGATCTCAAAGCGCGCGTGTCGCGCATGTGGTCGCCAGCCATGGCCGGCATGATCATGCGTGTGGATGGCGACAAGCAAGCTGGCATGATGGGCGACCCCACGCCAGAAACGCGGCAAGTTCTCGGCGAAAGCTGCCTTGTCTGGAAAACGACCGGAGGTGAGGTGTGCCTTGCGCAAGACGGTGTGCCGCTCGCCTTTTCAGGCCGCAACATGAAGGCAGAAGTGGTGCGGCTGGAGCGCCGGCCACAGCCGCCTGCTGCCTTTGAATTGCCGCGAGGCCAGGAAATGCCACTGAAAATCGGGCAGGGCATGAAATTGCCGATGCCGTTCTGAGGTGATCGCGCTATAAGGCGGCATGTCGTTTCTCAAAAAGCTCTTCGGCGGCAAGCCCGCGACCTCCCCCGCTAATGATGCGGGCAAGAATGATGTGGGCAAGGCTGTGGCCAGCGCCGAGCATGCCGGCTTCACCATTCATGCGACGCCGTTTCAGGAAAATGGCCAGTGGCAGCTTTGCGGCGTGGTGGAAAAAGAGATTGCGGGCGAGATGAAATCGCATCGCTTCATCCGCGCGGATCGATTTCCTGACAAACAGGAAGCTGCCAGCTTTACCCTCGCCAAGGGCCGCCAGATCATCGATGAGCGCGGCGACGCGCTATTCGGCTGATCAGCGTAGGACGCGTGGCCCGTTGCGCCAGCATCGCTTGTGAGCCGGGCGCGACGCACCTACTCCTAGGTTCATGACATCATCC
>JBOFIL010000103.1:0-5192 GCA_051650165.1 Allobosea sp. | reverse complement strand
CTGATCCCGCCTTACGACCACCGCGATGTCATTGCCGGGCAAGGCACAGCGGCCAAGGAGCTGATCGAAGAGGCAGGCCCGCTCGATGTGCTGTTCGTGTGCATGGGTGGCGGCGGGCTCACGGCAGGTTGTGCGCTCGCGGCTGCTGCGCTTTCGCCGGGAGCTCAGGTTTACGGCGTGGAGCCAGAGGCCGGCAATGACGGACAACAGAGCTTCCGCACAGGCCAGATCGTGAAGATCGGCGTGCCCAAGACCATTGCCGATGGCGCGCAGACAGCATTTCTTGGCAATCTCACCTTTCCGATCATCCGCCAGCATTGCGCGGATGTGCTCACTGTGTCCGACGCTGAACTCATCAGCATGATGCGCTTTTTCGCCGAGCGGATGAAGCAGGTGGTGGAGCCCACAGGCTGCCTTGCGGCGGCGGCGGCCTTCTCCGGCCATGTCGATCTCAGGGGCAAACGCGCCGGAATCATCATCTCCGGCGGCAATGTCGATGTGGCAGCTTTTGGGCGCTACCTGACTGGAGAGACACAAGCATGACCGTCACCCCCATCACCGCACCGGATGTGCCTGCCCCACGCGGGCATTACTCCCATGCGGTCAAAGCCAATGGCTTCCTGTTCGTCTCGGGGCAATTGGGCGTGCGCGAGGATGGCAGCCACACGGCAGACCAGCCCTTCGAGACGCAGGCCCGCCAGACGCTCGACAACCTCATGCGCATCCTGAAAGCAGCGGGCTGCGGCCCTGCCGATGTGGCCAAGGTCACGGTCTATATTGTCGGCATGGAGCACTGGGCGCTTTTCAATGCGCTTTATGCCGAGGTCTTTGGCGCACACAGGCCGGCGCGGGCCGTAGTGCCGGTCAATCCGCTCAATTATGGCTATCTGGTCGAGGTCGAGGCGATCGCCGCGCTGCCGGGCTGAGCCATTTGTTGCAAGCAAGGCACCGAAGCCGCGCAAACAGGTTGACGCGATCCGGCTTTCAGCCTAATGCGACCGCTCACAAGGTGGCGCGGGCCTCACCGTTCACGCCGCCTTCATCATTTCAGCTTCGCGATCATGATGTTGCGCCATCGCAGGCGCAGAGCAGATTGTGGTGCATCAACGCTGCAAGAGGACACCATGGCGAACACTGCCTCCGCCAAGAAGGCCACCCGCGTCATCGCCCGCCGCACGGACGTCAACACCGCCCGCCGCAGCCGCATGCGCAGCTACATCCGGAAGGTCGAGGAAGCATTGGCCGCCGGCGATGCCAGTGCTGCCGCTGCTGCACTTACTGCTGCCGAGCCGGAGATCATGCGCGCCTCACAGAAGGGCGTGGTTCACAAGAACACGGCCTCGCGCAAGGTGGCCCGCCTCGCAAAGCGCGTGCGCTCGCTCGGTGCTTGACAGCCACTGCGGCTTGTTAACTATCAATTTGATCTTCAGGCACACCCGGCCCGCAAGGCCGGGTTTTTTGTGTCGCTGCGGAGCCCCCGCGTGCCGGCTTCAGCGTTGCAGAAGCGCAGCAATGACAAAATTACAGCGATTTGCGGCGTTCTGACGCTGTGATTACGCTTGACTCATGCGCCCGGCGCACAGGCTGAAGCTGCGATTTTGAGCACACAAGTCTGCACAAAATTTACAGCGTGATTTCATATACTTAACCGGCAAGCGTTTTCTCATCACGCAGGCAATGGACGAATCAGCGACCGCGCAAAGTACCTTTGAAAAAAAATATCGATGGCTGCCGCAAGACCCAATCGTAAAAAAAAGCTTAACATCCCCAAGCAATTGCAGCGCCTGTCACAGATCGCGTTGATGCGCTGCAACGCGTCCGGCGCCGCGCCGCGCCGGCTATGCGGTTGCGCCCACTCACCTGCCATGTTTTATCAAATCCGGGTCTGGCGGCAGCCGCTGCCGGGTCCATCTCCACAAGCCATCGAGCTGAAACGCCGCTGACGGGTTTCGTTCAGAGGCCTTGGTTGCGCCTGTTGTACAGGCGCAGATTGAGGATCTGTGCGCCGAGCACAAAGCGGATCAGCAACGATGCTGGGCGGGGGCCCGCGTGAGATTTTGGCATAGCCAGCCGGGAACACCAGTTTTCGGCGTGAGGATGGCTGTGCCTGTGATCGAGCGGTCAGGCCATGATTGGATAAGACACGTGAAAGGGATCGGCGACATGTTTCTTCAGAGCCTTGGCAGCGAGGATGCGGGCCTCGAACCGATGGCAGGCCCAAGCCTTGTGCAGCCCGATCTTGCATCGCGTGATCTTGCTGCAGCTTGGGCACGGGTTCGTGCAAGGCTGAAAGCCGAGATGGGCGAAGACGTGTTCTCAAGCTGGTTTGGCCGGCTGGAGATCGAAACGGTCAGCCATGGCGTGGCTCGCCTGACCGTGCCGACCCGCTTCCTGAAGAGCTGGATCGATTCTCGCTATGCTGACAGGCTGCGGGTGCACTGCCAGGCAGAACTTGCCGCCGTCGAGACCGTGGAACTGGGCGTGCGCCAGACATCGCGCACCACGCCAAATGCCGCGAACATGCAGCTTGCAGTGGTCCCGCAGCGCAGCTCTGTTGCATTGCCCGCCAGCATTCAGGCACAGCAGCCTCTCGCTAACCCGCCGGCTAATCAGCACACGAACCCGCACGTGGCACCGGCAGCCGTCACAGCGAGTGATACGCTGGGCGTCTCGCTCGACCGTCGCCTTACCTTCCAGAGCTTCATTCTCGGGCGCTCGAACGCGCTGGCCTTTGCAGCTGGTGAGCGCATTGCCGCCGCGCCCGCAGGCTCGGCCATCTACAATCCGCTCTACATCCATGCCGGTGTTGGCCTTGGCAAAACCCATCTGGTGCAGGCCATCGCGCAGGAAGCCCAGAAATTCGGTCGGCGCGTGGTCTATCTCACGGCGGACCGCTTCATGTATGGCTTTGTCTCGGCGCTGAAGAGCCAGACGGCGCTGGCCTTCAAGGAGACCTTGCGCGGCATCGACATGCTGATCATCGATGATGTGCAGTTCATCCAAGGCAAGCAGATCCAGCAGGAATTCGGCCACACCATCCATGCGCTGATCGATGCCGGCAAGCAGGTGATCGTGGCGGCAGATCGTCTGCCAAGCGAACTGGAGAGCCTGGATGAGCGCGTGCGCTCGCGCCTCGCTGGCGGCCTGGCGGTCGAGATCGGCCCGCTGGATGAGGAGCTTCGCATCCGCATCCTGCAATCGCGCATCCAGGCGCTGAAATTGCTGCATTCGAACTTCGAGGTCACGGGCGAAATCATCGCTGAGGTTGCCCGCGCTGTCGCCACCAATGGGCGCGATCTTGATGGCGCGGCCAACCGGCTGCTCGCCCACACCACGCTGACCGGCGCGCCGCTCTCGCTGGAAGCGGCAGAGAGCGCCATCAGCGATCTGGTGCGCACCCGTGAGCCGAGGCGCGTCAAGATCGAGGACATCCAGAAACTGGTGGCGACACGCTATAATGTCAGCCGCGCCGATATTCTTTCCGAGCGGCGCACGGCGGCGGTGGTCAAGCCACGCCAGATCGCCATGTATCTCTCCAAGGCGCTCACCCCGCGCTCCCTGCCGGAGATTGGCCGGCGCTTTGGCGGACGCGATCACACCACGGTGCTTCATGCCGTGCGCAAGATCGAGAAGGCGCTCACCGATGACCGTTCGCTCACCGAGGAGATCGAGCTGATCAAGCGCATGCTGCTGGATTGAGCCAGAAGACCGCGTGTGCAGCCAGCTGTGAATGACACGCTCCGCCCGCTTGCCTTCGGTGCGAGCGTTCGGCATGGTCTCTGCCCACGGTTTGCGTGATGCCATGCAAGCCTGATCCATCCCATGTTGGCGGAACGGTCCAGAAGTCACATCATGAAGGTCACGGTCGAACGCACCGCGCTGCTCAAGTCTCTTGGGCATGTCCACCGTGTGGTGGAGAAGCGCAACACCATCCCGATCCTCTCCAATGTGCTCTTGCGCGCGCAAGATGGCGCGCTGAAGCTGAAGGCGACCGATCTCGACATCGAGGTGGTGGAGAGCCTTGCTGCCGATGTCGCGACCGATGGCGCGACCACTGTGCCGGCACAGACCTTCTACGAGATTGTCCGCAAGCTCCCCGAGGGCTCTCAGGTCTCGCTGGAGATGAGCGGTGAAGGTGGGCAGATGACCTTGCGCTCGGGCCGCTCGCGCTTCTCGCTTCAAGCGCTGCCGGACAGTGATTTCCCTGACATCACCACAGGTGAAATGCCGCACAGATTCACGCTCAAGGCCGGAGATTTCCGCCGCCTGATCGAGAAGACGCAATTCGCCATCTCCACGGAAGAAACGCGCTACTACCTCAACGGCATCTATTTCCACACCATTGAGGTGGATGGCAAAGCGATGCTGCGTGCGGTCGCGACCGATGGGCATCGCCTCGCCCGCGTCGAGACGCCCGCCCCCGCCGGCTCAGCCGGCATGCCGGGCGTGATTGTGCCACGCAAGGCCGTCACCGAAATCGAGAAGCTGCTCGATGACAAGGAAGCTGAGGCGCAGATTGAACTCTCACCCGCCAAGATTCGCGTGGCGGTGGGCGCAACCGTGATCACCTCGAAGCTGATTGACGGCACCTTCCCGGATTATCAGCGCGTCATCCCCTCCGGCAATGACAAGCGCCTGACGGTGGAGAAGGCGCAATTCGCTGCGTCGGTTGATCGTGTCTCGACGATTTCGTCGGAGCGTGGCCGCGCCGTGAAGCTCGCCATGAATGAGGGGCATCTCACGCTTTCAGTGGTCAATCCTGATTCCGGCTCGGCCACCGAGGAGATGGAGGCGAATTACGATTCCACGCCGCTCGAAATCGGCTTCAATGCGCGCTATCTGCTCGACATTACAGCCCAGCTTGATGGCGACACCGCGCTGTTCCGGCTGGCTGACCCCGGCTCGCCTTCGGTGATCCAGGACAGGGAGGGCGCGAGCGCGCTCTATGTGCTCATGCCGATGCGGGTGTGAGCGCGGGCGCGCCGGCTGGCATTGCCCGCCTGACCCTTGCAGATTTCCGCTCCTATCCGGCTCTGACGCTGGAAACGGCTGCGCCTGCCATCGCCTTGATTGGCGAGAATGGCGCGGGCAAGACCAACCTGCTTGAAGCCCTCTCGCTGTTCACACCGGGGCGGGGCCTGCGCCGCGCCGAGCTTGGCGATATGGCGCGGATTGGTGGGCCGGGTGGCTTT
>JBOFIL010000102.1:0-7605 GCA_051650165.1 Allobosea sp. | reverse complement strand
AGCAGCACGTTGGAGCCCGATTTCAGCATCTTGGCCAGATGCACGCGGTTGCGCTCGCCGCCTGACAGTTGGCCGACCTTCTTCTGCTGGTCGCCGCCCTTGAAATTGAAGGTGGAGCAATAGCCGCGTGAATTGATCTCGCGCTTGCCCAGATAAATGATGTCATTGCCGCCGGAAATTTCCTGCCAGACGGTGGCGTCATTGTTGAGCGCATCGCGGCTCTGGTTGACATAGCCAAGCTGCACGGTCTCGCCGATGGTGATGGCGCCGGCATCGGGCTTTTCTTCGGCCGTGATCATGCGAAATAGCGTGGTCTTGCCGGCGCCGTTCGGGCCGATGACGCCGACAATGCCGCCGGGCGGCAGCTTGAAGGTGAGGTTGTCGATCAGCAGCTTCTCGCCATAGCCCTTGGAGAGGGTGGAGAAATCCACGACATTGTCGCCAAGGCGCTCGGCGATGGGGATGATGATCTGCGCCGTATCCGGCCCCTTGTTGGCGGCCTTCTGCACGAGTTCGTCATAGCGCGAGATGCGGGCCTTGTTCTTGGCCTGGCGGGCCTTGGGCGAGGCGCGCACCCATTCTTGCTCGCGCTCGATGGTTTTCTGGCGGGTGGCGTCCTCGCGGCCTTCCTGGGCGAGGCGCTTCTGTTTCTGGCCGAGCCATGAGGTGTAATTGCCCTCATAGGGAAGGCCCTTGCCGCGGTCGAGTTCGAGGATCCAAGATGTGACGTTATCAAGGAAGTAGCGATCGTGGGTCACGATCAGGATCGCACCCGGATAGCTGCGCAGATGCCCTTCCAGCCAGGCGGTGGTCTCGGCATCAAGATGGTTGGTCGGTTCGTCGAGCAGCAGCAATTCGGGCTGGGCGAGCAAAAGCTGGCAGAGCGCGACGCGGCGCTTTTCGCCGCCCGAAAGCTTGTCCACAGCCCAATCATCCGGCGGGCAGCGCAGCGCGCCCATGGCCTGATCGACCTTTGAATCGAGATCCCACAGGCCCTTGGCCTCGATCTCGTCCTGAAGGGCGGTCATCTCATCCGCCGTCTCGTCGGAGTAGTTCATGGCGAGTTCGTTGTAGCGGTCGATGATCGCTTTCTGCGGCGCGACGCCGAGCATCACGTTGCCGCGCACATCGAGGCTGGCATCGAGCTGCGGCTCCTGCGGCAGATAGCCGACACGTGCACCATCGGCGACCCAGGCCTCGCCGGTCCATTCCTTGTCCATGCCGGCCATGATCTTGAGCAGCGTGGATTTGCCCGCGCCGTTGACGCCGAGCACGCCGATCTTGGCATCGGGATAGAAGGAGAGATGCACATTCTCCAGCACCTTCTTGCCGTTCGGATAGGCCTTGGTGAGGCCGCGCATATGATAAATGAACTGGCGGGACATGAAGGCTCCAAGAGGATGTTGGGCAGCGCGGTGATAAGCGCGAAAAGCTCCGCCCGCAGGTAGCAAGCCGGGGCGGGCGCGGCAAGGGCGCGTTAAACTCTTGCCCCTGCATGCGGCCATCAGGCCACTGGCATCAAGCTTCTTGTGGGCTACACTGCGAGCGACATATTCCAAAAGGAGGCCATGATGCAGGCTGTATTCACCGCTGCTTTTGCCATTCTGCTGGGATTTGCGGCCATACCTGCCAGCGCCCTTGAGCGCGGCGAGCCGGCGTGTCGGCCTGAAATGGCGGATAACTGGCCGGCCCATGGCCCACGCATCATCAGGGCGGCGCTGAAGGGCGACGAGGTAAAGCTCACCTTCATTGGCCATTCCACCTTCCGTATCGAGACGCCGCAGGGCATCACGGCAGACACGGACTATAACGACTATATCCGTGCGCCCGGCGCGCCGGCTGTCGCGACCATGAACCGCGCGCACTCGACGCATTATTCGAATGCGCCGGACCCCGCCATCAAGCAGCTGCTGCCCGGCTGGGGCACATCCGGCAAGCCTGCCGATCACGACGTGACATTGGGCGACATGCGCATTCGCAATGTCGTCACCAATATCCGCGCCGGCGGGTTCGGTGATTTTGGCGGAACGGTCTATGATGGCAATTCAATCTTCATTTTCGAGATCGGTGAATTGTGCATTGGCCATCTTGGCCATCTGCACCACACGCTGGAGTCCTCGCATCTGCGTGCCATCGGGCGGCTGGATGTGGTGCTCGCCCCGGTCGATGGCGGCTATACGCTTGATCAGGATGGCATGATGGATGTGCTGAAGACGCTTCAGACCCGGCTGATCCTCCCGATGCATTTCTTCGGACAATCGACGCTGAACCGCTTCCTCGATATTGCCGAACGCCATTTCACGGTGGAGCGGAGTGACAATCCGGTGGCGATCATCTCGAAGGCGACCTTGCCAACGAAGCCCACCGTGCGCGTCCTGCCGGGACGCTAAGGCCATCAACGCAAAACGCCCGCTGGGTGCGGGCGTTCCGGAAATGTCATGCAGGATTTGTCCTGTGGGCCCAGAGGCTGTTATTTTCCGGCGGTGGCCTGCGAGTTGCGCGCATTGGCCTGGCCGCTGGTATCGCCAAAGAACTTGGGAGCATCGCCAAGCTGGATCGCCCGCTGGCAATGGGGGGTGCAGGAATAGGACTCGCGATCGAGGCCGCGCTGCACGGTCATGATGGTCTCAAGGCTCTGGCGCACCGAGATCTGCGATTCCGCCAGCATTTGCCCGTTTGAGTCGAGCGCGATGAGGTTGGTCTGGCCATAGCTCTTGCCCGTGACAACCAGGATGCCGTTTTTCTGGACAGCCACATCGGCGATGATCGGATTGCCGATGATCACGGTGGAGGTGCGCTCAGGCAGCTTCACCACACGCGCATGATCCAGGGCCACTGACACAGTTTCCATGCTGGCAGGAGAGGTTGCTGCTGCAGAAGCCCGCGCAGAGTTCTGCTGGGCCATGGCTGCACCCGAGACTGCACACAGGCCTGCCGCACTCAAAATTGCGATGGACAATGCGCTGATCCGAGCATTGTAGGACAGCCTGCGATGGATACTTGCCCGGCTCATGGCGGACTCCTCTTTGAACATGCCCTGCATCAAAGCGCAGAATGGTGAATGAAGCGCTAACAGTCTGATTTGCCGCTTCGGTGCGCCAGTTGCTTCCCCTTCAGATAGCCGCATGCATTCATGAATATACGCAAATACCCTGTCAATTTTTATAGATATTCGCGAGATTAATAGCGTAATATTGTGATATTAGAGCGCTTGTATTATAAATTATTTCTGTTTTAATTGACGCAATGCATGATTAACCACATTTTGATCACGAATTGAATTTGAAAGATTGCGCGTTCAATTTAACTGTTCCGCAAGAGAGGCGCTGTAAACCTGATCACATCGCCGATCGCGGTCGCCTAGAGCAGCGACGGTGACATGAACCGTGGAACCTTTAGGAGCTAAACATGACCAAGCTTTTTGCCAAGTTCGTCAAGAACGAAGACGGCGCGACCGCGATCGAGTACGGCCTGATTGCCGCCCTGATCTCAGTCGTCTGCATCACTGCCTGGACCACAATCGGCACCAACATGAATGCGCGCTTCACCTCGGTGCAGAACGCTCTCACCCGCTGATACCAATGCTTGATGGGCGGCCCCGGCATCAGCTGGGGCCGCATCATCAACCCGGTGAATGTAACCAAGTGGGTGAGGACAAAACCATGACAAGCAAGCTCAAAGCCTTTGCTGCCAATGAATCAGGCGCAACAGCTATCGAATATGGCCTGATCGCAGCACTCATTTCCGTTGTTTGCATCACGGCGTGGACAACAATCGGCACCAATATGAATGCGCGTTTCACATCTGTTCGGAACGGTCTGGCCCGTTGATCAGACTATTTTCGCGCAAGTAGACGATCAAGGGCCGGGCCATGATGAGGCTCGGCTTTTTCTTGCCGGAAGAAATCGGGCAGGAAACATGCTGATGGACACCAAGTGTGACGAGGCAGGCATGAAACGCCAGAATGGCGAAATTGGATTGCAGGCAGGTAGCTCAGTTGCTGCCGACGAAGGCAATGCTGTGCCGCAAGAGCGCAGTAAAAGGCCATGTGCCAGTTTTGCGGCATTCAGCGCCGATGAGCATGGCACGACGGCACTCGAATATTGCTTCATCGCCTTTCTGATCAGCATCATCGCTATCATCGCCATGACACAGATCGGCGCCCAGACACTGATCAACACGGCATCGATCATTCCCGGATTGGCGCGCTGATCATCACGCGATCTTTCCTGTGCTGTTTTTCGCTGGTTCTGGTGAGAGAATCTTTGGAACCTGTGCGGCATACTTGCGAGGCTCATTCCTGGAGCGCGGTCGCCATGCCGCCGCAAATGTTCTGAAGCGTTGAGGAGACTGATCATGTCGCCGCTTATCATTGCCACGCTGCTGATCTTCCCGGCATTCATGGCCTATGCCGCTGTGAGCGACCTCCTCACCATGACCATTTCCAACCGGCTCTGCATGGGGCTGACCGCTGCCTTCATCGCCTTCGCGATTGCCTGCGGGCTGGATTGGAACCAGCTGGCCTGGCATCTGGCGGCAGGATTCATCGTGCTTGTGTTCGGATTCTCGTTCTTCGCAGCGGGATGGATTGGTGGCGGCGATGCCAAGCTGGCGGCGGCAACAGCGCTTTGGTTCGGCTTTGACCCGCTCATCGTCTATCTGGGGCTGGCCGGCATCCTGGGTGGCTTCCTCACGCTTGGCCTCTTGCAGGCCCGGAATTATCCTTTGCCGGATTTTATCCAGCGCTGGCCATGGGCCAAGCGTTTGCACGACAAGCAGACAGGCATTCCCTATGGCATAGCGCTGGCGGCTTCCGCTCTTATCGTCTTCCCCGAAACATCGCTCTGGCGCAGCGCTATCGGCCTGTGAGAAGGCGTTCGCAGCCGCGAGGCGTCTTGATCAATAGCTGAATCAACACGTTTTCAGCCAATTAAGATGCCGGTAACCATCACGCCTAAGAGCCGATTAACCATAAGTTGACCTTTCATCCTGCATTCTCTGACGCGAGGGCCAATCCGGCCTGGTTCGGTACGAGTTGCAGTCATCATGAAACCTGCTCGGCTTGCTGTTCTTGGCATCGCGCTCGCCGCTGGCGCGGGCGCCTTTCTCATGCGCCCCGCGCCTGCGCCGGTGCAGATTGTGGATGCGCCTGCGCCATCCATCCCCACAACCGAGGTTCTGGTTGCGGCCGTTGACATTCCGCTCGGCAATGGCCTGCAGGCCACTGACCTGCGCTGGACCAACTGGCCGGCAGATTCCGTGCCGCAGGGCAGCATCCGCAAATCAGATACGCCGGAAGCGCAGAAGGAGCTGATCGGCCATCTGGCGCGCGCACAAATTTTTGCTTCCGAGCCGATCCGCCGCGAGCGGCTGATGAAAACCGATGGTTCGGGTTTTCTCTCTGCCGTGCTGCCATCAGGCAAGCGTGCGGTCGCCATCACCACGGACAATCGCGGCGCGAACACCGCCGGCGGGTTCATCCTGCCGAATGACCGGGTGGATGTGATCCGCACGAGGCGCGATGACGCTGCCTCGCGCGTGCAGAACGCCGACATCATGATGAGCGAAACCATCCTCATGAATCTGAGGGTGCTTGCGATCGGCCAGAATGTGCAGGAGCGCAACGGCGAGAAGGTTGTGGTTGGCGAAACCGCGACACTCGAACTCGATCCGCGCCAGGCTGAAACGATCGCGCTTGCGCAGCGCAACGGCACCATTTCGCTGGCATTGCGCAGCCTCGCAGACGCCAAGGATGACTCCAAGCTTCTGCCGGAGTCCGACTCCAGCCTCACCATCGTCCGCTACGGCGTGACCATCCAGAATGTGAAGCCATGACCCATTTTGCCAGCATCACCGGGAGCGCCGACATGACAGTCGCGGCAACATCCAACCGGAAGGCACCGCCTGCCTCGCATGGCGCAGGCCCAGCCTGGCTCACAGCCGCGCTTGCGTCCATGGTGCTCGCCATTGGCGCACCGGGCAGCGCAATTGCCCAGGTCGAGGCAGAGACATCGCCTGCCCCCGTTTTCAATGTCAAGGCACGTGACAATTCCGTGACCCGCAAGATTGATCTCTCGATCGGCAAATCGCTGATTGTCGAGCTGCCGCGCGATGCCAAGGAAGTGTTCGTCGCCAATCCGGCGGTTGCCAATGCCGTGGTGCGCTCCACGCGCAAGCTCTATGTCATCGGTGTCAAGGATGGCACGACGTCCGTCTTTGCGATGGATGCCGAAGGGCGTCAGATCGCGACGCTGGAGATTGTGGTTGGGCGTGATCTGACAACCCTCCAGCAGACCTTGCGTGTCGCGATGCCGCGCGCGCAGATCGATGTGCAGTCTGCCGGTGACTCCATCCTCATGACCGGCATCGTCAACAACGCATCAGAAGCCACGCAGGCGGTCGACATCGCCAAGGCTTTCGTTGGCGTCTCGTCCGGCCTGCTGTCCAGCAGCAGCGGCGCGGTGATCAATTCGCTCACCATTCGCGGGCGGGATCAGGTAATGCTCAAGGTCACCGTGGCCGAGGTCTCGCGCGTTGCTCTCAAGCAGCTCGGCGTCAACTCGACCGGCGAGTGGCGCATCGGCAATTTCCGCTCGATGCCCAGCATCGACAATCCGTTGTCCGTGGCTCTGCAACCTCTTTCACAGACTGCCATCACGGCGGGCATCGGCAACGCCAACAACTTCACGCTCCGCACGCTTGAACGCGCCGGCCTTGCGCGCACCATTGCCGAGCCGAACCTGACGGCGATCTCCGGTGAAAGCGCCAAGTTCACGGCGGGTGGTGAAATCCCCGTTCCGCAAGGCCAGACCTGCGTGACCTCTGCCGCCGGCGTGAGCTGCGATGTCCGTCTTGAGTACAAGCCTTTCGGCGTATCCCTCAACTTCACGCCCATCGTGATGTCCGAGGGGCGCATCAGCCTTCGCGTGGCCACTGAGGTGACCGAAGTTGACACTGACAACCAGTTTCAGCTGCAGCGCTCAGGCGGGTCTACCAATGCTGTCACCAACGTGCCTTCTTTCAAGGTGCGCAAGGCCGACACGACCGTGGAACTGCCCTCCGGCGCCACTCTCGTCACGGCGGGCCTGATCACGCAATCAACCAAGACCGCCATTAACGGCCTGCCCGGCCTGATGAATATCCCGATCCTCGGCACGCTCTTCCGTTCGCGCGACTACCAGCGCCAGGAAACCGAGCTGATGATCATGGCAACGCCCTACATCGTGAAGCCGGTCGATGCAGCGCAGGTGAAGCGCCCGGATGATGGCTTCATCGAATCCAATGATGCGCAGGCCAATCTGCTGGGCCGCCTCAACAAGATCTACGGCACCGGAACCCCGATGCCGCCCCGCTACAATGGCCGTGTCGGCTTCATCGCCGATTGATCCTCATGCCTACCCGAAACATGCCTGCCTTGCCCGCAAGCCAAAATCCAGATGTTGTTCGAAAGGTCGCGTAACATGATCGCCGCATCTCCAAACCGGAAGCCTGGTTCCAAGCTTTCTGCCGCGCGCACCGTGCTTGTAGCCGGTCTGGTCGCCGCAGGTCTCGCTGCTTGCGAGAAGAAGGAACTGACGCTTCAGCCCTATCCGCTGGATGTGCGCG